>ONTD01000006.1 GCA_900320675.1 uncultured bacterium | reverse complement strand
TTTATGTCCCCGTTTGCAAATACAGGAATATCTACATTTCGTTTTAGTAATTTTATTTTTCCCCAGTCGGCGGTTCCTGAATAAAATTGAGAACGCGTTCTAGCATGAATTGTTATGAAGTCTGCTCCGGCATCTTGCATTCTTTGTCCAAATTCCACATAGTTCATCTCATCGGCTGTGTAGCCAAGCCTAAATTTTACACTTACGGGTTTTGTAGTCCCCTCTTTTACTGCTTTTACCAGTTCTTCGGCTAATTCAGGGTTACGCATTAGGGCACATCCGTCTTGACCTTTAACTACTTTATTCACCGGACAGCCCATATTGATGTCTATCATATCTGCTTTGTCAGATAAAAATTCTGCGGCAGCTTTCATTAAATGCGGCTTGTGCCCGCTTATCTGAAAGTTTATAGGATGCTGCACTTCATCAATTTTGCTTATTACTGTTTCTTTAACCTGTGCCAAAAATTCCGAGCTTATCATTTCTGTTGTTATGAGGCATGTCGGAGAGTATTTACGTATACGGTTGCGCATTACGTAATCCGTAATTCCTGCCATAGGTGCAAGAGAAACTTTAGATTTTATTAGCTTGTTTACAATTTCTCTATTTTTTGTCGTTGACCGGTTTTGTTGTTTGGCTAACATATTCTTTTAATTCCTTAGATCTGTCTGCGGCATAGGTCTTGTACTCATCATCCGGTACGTCTGATGATGCATATTTATCATAGTATGAACATGCTTCGTTATATTTTTCTAAAGTATCGTAGTCCACCGCAATATTATAGTTTATAATTTTTAAGTCTGTCGGATTTATGCTTATCGCTTTTTTATAGTCTGCTATTGCTTCGGCTAATTTTTTTTGTGAATCGTATATCATAGCTCGGTAATAGAGTGCGTAAGCATTGTTTGTATCAGAATTTAATACTTGATTTAATAAAGGCAGGCTCTGCTCATATTTTTCTGCATCAAATAGTGATATAGCCTGATTTAGTGCTTGCGAATCGTTTTGTTTCTTTATTTCGGCAAGTAAAGTCTGAGCTTCTTTGTTATTTTTATTTAGTAATAGGGATTTTTGAGCGTATGCCTCTGAACTGTCCCAATCTTCACTGTCAGCGTACAATGCTGCTATGTAATACGCAATTTCAGAATCTGTAGGCTTTAGCTCAAATGCTTTTTTGTAATACAAAATTGCATTTTCGTTATCCTCAAGATTTTGGTAAGCTGATGCTATTGCAAGCATTGTATCTGATGTAGGCGGAATAATTTTTGAATACTCCGCTATCGCAGCCTGATAATCTTTTGCGTTAAATGCCTTGGCTGCTATATCAAGTTGTTCGTTTCTCATTGTATCGTTAATATCGGCTATGGCCTTAGTAATCTGTTCGTTTTCAGGGTAGGTTTTTTGAGCTTTGCTCAAGATTTCTAAAGCTTGCATATAATTCTTGCTTTGGTTTTCAACAATGGCCAAATTTAAGTGAATTTCGCCGGTTTTATCTTTTGGTAACAGATACTGGTATATTGTTTTAGCGTCGTCATATTTGCCTTCTTTATGTAAATCTATGGCGTATGAGTATAGCATATCTGTTGTATCTGCACCGTTGTTATTTTTAGCTATGTAATCCAAAAACGCAGGAACTGACATCGTTTTTTTTGCTGAATCAAACATTTGTGCTTGGATAATTTCGTTACCCGGATCCAGTGCCAAAACTTTTTTATACAATTCCTGTGCCGTTTTTTCATCCCCTAATGCTGCTTTACATTGCGCCTTATATAAGTTGGCGTTAATATTGTCAGGTTCGAGAATTAATACGGAATCATAAGCTATAATTGCAGTCTTATAGTCCCCTTTTTGCTGATATAACGTACCCACGTTAATTCTTGTGTTAACGTTTGACGGACTGAGTTGTTCCGCCTTTTTGTAGTGTTCAAGTGCCTCATCATATTTGTTTTGTTTTTGCAATATTGCACCCAAGTTGGCGTTTAAGTCAGCGTCTGATGGACTGTCTTCCAATTTTTTCTTGTAAATTTTTTCTAATGCAAACAGTACATCTTTGTTATCTGTACTCTTTGTTAATATGTAATTGTATTCTTCAACGGCAGCTTCTTCTGAACCTAATTTGTCAAGTAATTTGGCATAGGCAAGCCGAAGCGAAATATCAGTGGGATCTACGGCTATTGCTTTTCTGTAATATTCTGTTGCTTTCGGTTCGTTACCTAATATTTTCATTATGTCGCCTGTTTGTCTGTAGCAGCTTTTAACTTGCGACTGTTCGCCCAGAGACTGATTGAATTCGTATGCTGCTGCTGAAAAGTTGCCTTCGGCTCTTAATTCTTTTGCTTTCTGAAATCTTGACTTTGGAGTTCTGTCAAAATTCATCATATTTAAACATGTGTTCAAATTCTGCGTTACAGGCCCGATAGCTGAAGAAACTTGTACATTTTCGCCTTCCGGATACATTTGCATGTAAAATAGTGCGCTTCTGTAATCATCGGCGGCTTTTTCCCAGTTCTTTTCGTTGTTTGCGTAATGTTGTCCGCGTGCTAAGTAGGCATTAATTATTTGAATACGTGCTGAATTGTCCTTGTAATTTATCCTTAGGGCACTTTTAAATTCTGTGATTGCACTCGAGGTTTGCCCGTTTGCTAAATATTTTGTACCAAGGTCAAAATGTTCTTTAAAATCTGCAAATACGGGTTGGGATATTATAAATAAACTTAAAAGTAGTACGATTTTTCTTTTCATTAAATTGCCCTCACTTACTTTATGTACATCTTAATACAAGAATGAGAATTTGTATATATTCTCCTATCTAAAATGAGTAACAATTAATATTTTTTAATTATTTGTATAAAAAAATCTCCGCATATGCGGAGATTTTTTTAGTTCATTGATTTTTCTTTATTCGAAGTCAGTTTTTGATATAAATACCATAAACTCATCGAACATCTGCTGCAAACACATATCCACTGCAGCACTTTCTTCCTGAATGCACCCTAGACTTTCCAAAGACATTGCACTCAAATCCAGTTCAGACATTGAACTCTGGGGTAATGTTTTCATAAATTCATACTCCTATTTTATATATCCGTCGTACATGTACTATAACGGTTTATTTTTATAAAAACTTTAATAAATTTATGTATATATAACAAAGATATATGCAAGATATCTATTATTGTTTAATTTTAGTACTTTACATTTTGTTACATTTATTTTTATTATATTATAGCAAAATATAAAGAGTTGTGGTAGTATAAAGGAGTTACAAGAATAAAGGAGATACGACAATAGCTAACGATACCAGAGCAAAGGACAAAGATAAAGTCCTTATGAATGAAAAAATAAGATCAAAAGAAGTAAGACTAATCGGTAAAGACGGTGAAAATATAGGAATTGTGGAAACTCAAAAAGCCCTTAAAATGGCATATGATGATGATTTAGATTTGGTTGTTATCAGCCCTAATCAAGCTCCGCCGGTTGCAAAAATATTGAATTACGGTAAATACAAATATGAGCTTGAAAAAAAGGCAAAAGAGGCTAAAAAGAAACAGCACACAGTCGATGTAAAAGAAATTAAAATTAGGTATAAGATTGATACGCATGACTATTTGGTTAGAATAAAGAGCATACAGAAATTTATTGCTCAAGGTAATAAGGTTAAGGTTGTTGTAATGTTGCGTGGACGTGAGATGCAGCATTCAAGTCTTGCGTTTGATCTTGCAAACAGGTTTATAGAAGATTTAAAAGATCAGCCTATTGTTTTAGAAAAGAAACCTATGCTTGAAGGTCGTAATGTTACGATGTATTTTGCACCTCAGTCATAGTGGCTGGAAAAATAATTAAATTGTTGCGTTAGTTGTACCGGAGAATTATCCGGATGTGTTTGTCGGGTAAATTATTGTCATTTCAGCAATGACCGGATAGATTATCCCATCTGAGCGTTTGCACCGGAAATGACTTCTACAATTTCGTTTGTGATAGCGGCTTGTCTGAGTTTGTTGTATTCGACTGATAATGATGAAATCATTTTTTCTGCACTTGATGTTGCCGCAGACATCGCAGTCATTCTTGATGCAAGTTCGCTTGCTTGGGCTTCCAGCAATGATTGGTAAATAATATTTGTAATATACATAGGTACAATCTTCTGTAATATGTGGTGTTTATCCGGTGAGAATTCCATCAAAGGATCAATTATACCGTCATATAATCTGTCATGGTCTTCCGTTAAAGTTTTTAGCGGTAAAACTACCCATTCTTCAACAAAATAACTCATCATGTTTTTAAATCTTGTTGTAATAATTTCAATTTTATCTATTTTTTTATTAACAAAAAAATCTGCCAAATCTTCGGTTACAAGTTTAGCCGCTTCGGGTTCAGGTTTGTTTGCGATTGCAAGATAATTCTTTACTATTTCACAATCCATATTTTTAACTCTGCGTTTTAAGGAAACCAAACCTTTTTGACCGATAATGAATAAATATACTTTAATACCTTGAGAGTTATATTCTTTAATTTTAGAGATGGTTTTTCTGACTACGTTTGCGTTATATGCTCCGGCAAGCCCCTTGTTGGAAGTGTTAATCAACAATCCGACAGATTTAACTTCTCTTACTCTTAATAGTTCCGGATAATTGTCTATCGGGGATTTTATTTTTAGAGTATATGAGCTAAAGTCGGTTACGTAACTCAGCATTTTTTTGAATGTTGAATTTAATGTTTCGGTAAAAGGGCGAGATGCCTTAACGGTATTTTCCGCCTTTTTCACCTTTGCGGAAGCTACCATTTTCATTGCGCGCGTAATCTTTTTGGTGCTCTCAACGCTTTTTATTCTGTTTTTTATATCTTTTAAGTTTGGCATATTTTTCTAAAATGTTTTCTTAAATGTTACTATTGCATCACTTAGAGCTTTTTTATCTTCATCCGATAATGCAGCTCCGCCATTCAGGCTATTCATCAAATCTTTAAGATTCCCTTTTAGGTAATTGCAAAGGTCGTTCTTAAATCTTTGTACTTGGGAGTTCTCAACTTCATCTAAGTATCCTTCATTTGCAGCATACAAAACCGCAATCTGTTCGGATACGCTAAGAGGTTTGTATTGAGGTTGTTTAAGGACTTCCGTAAGTTTTTCTCCTCTAAGCAGCTGTTTTTTGGTAGCTTCATCTAAATCGGAAGCAAATTGTGCAAAAGCCTCTAACTCTCTATATTGAGCTAAGTCTAAACGTAACTTTCCGGCAACCTGTTTAATACCTTTTGTTTGAGCTGCGCCGCCTACACGGGATACAGATATTCCGGCGTTTATTGCCGGACGAATGCCTGCATTAAAGTAATTGGCTTCCAAAAATATCTGACCGTCTGTAATTGAGATAACATTTGTCGGAATGTATGCGGATACGTCTCCGGCTTGTGTTTCAATTATAGGCAGGGCGGTTATACTTCCTCCGCCAAGGTTATCATTTAGTTTAACAGCTCTTTCCAAAAGCCTTGAGTGAAGGTAAAATACATCCCCCGGATATGCTTCACGTCCCGGCGGTCTTTTAAGCAGCAAACTCATTGCACGGTATGCTTGAGCGTGTTTACTTAAATCATCATATACTATCAGAACATCTTTGCCTTGTTCCATAAATTCTTCACCTATGGTAACTCCGGCAAAAGGAGCTATATATTGCAAAGGGGCCGCTTCATCTGCAGTTGCCGAAACTATCAGCGAGTATTCCATTGCGCCGTTTTCTTCTAAAATTTTTGCAATTTGAGCAACTGTAGATGTTTTTTGCCCTATTGCTACATATATACATATAACGTTTTGCCCTTTTTGGTTTAATATTGTGTCGATGGCAATAGCAGTTTTTCCGGTTTGTCTGTCCCCGATAATAAGTTCACGTTGACCTCTGCCGATAGGGGTAAGAGCATCAATTGCAGTTAATCCGGTTTGCAGCGGCTGATGTACGGACTTTCTCGTAACAATTCCCGGAGCAACTCTTTCTATAGGTCTGGTTTTAGTGTATTCAAATTCACCTTTACCATCAATCGGTTTTCCGGTTGGGCTGATAATTCTTCCGATTAACCCTTCTCCGACAGGAACAGATGCGATACGTCCGGTTGTCTTTACGGTCATTCCTTCTTTTATGTGGGTGTAATCACCCAATATAACCACACCGACATTGTCTTCATCTAAGTTCATGGTTATTCCTAAGGTATCGTATCCGTCTTCAAATACGACAAGTTCACTTGCCATAACATTTCTCAAACCATAAATTCTGGCGATACCGTCGCCGATTTCTATTACACTGCCGATGTTAGAAACTTCGGTACGTGCCTCAAAATTTTCTATTTTACTTCTAATAATAGAGCTAATTTCGTCAGGTTTTATAACTGCCATTTTGTCCTCTCTCTTACTTTAACATTAATCTTTTGTTTAATTTATTGATACGGTTTTTTACGCTCATATCTATAATATTGTCATAAATTTTTATCATTAATCCGGCAATAATGCCGTCATCAGTTTTCCAAGACGGTTCGATAGTTTTTTTTAGTTTTTGTGATAATTTTTCAACAATTTGTTCTTTTTGTTCTTTTGATAGTTCAATTGCCGAAGTTACGGTAACCGGTTGTATATTGTTTATCTCATTTAAATTCATTTTGAATTGTCTGCAAATCTGAGGAAACTCAGACATGCGATTTTTTTCAACAAGTATTATTAAGAAATTTATAACTTTATCGCTTACTCTGCCTTTAAATATTGATTTTACAATATCTGTTTTTACCTCTAAATTTATTGAGGGATTATTTAAAACCGACGGCATATCGTCTGATACGTTATACGCATCCAATGCTGTTTTTAAATCTTTTTCAAGTTCATCGTAAGTAATCTCGTTGTCTTTTGCCAAATCTATTAATGCTTCGGCATAATTTTTTGCTGCGGCTGTTATTTTTTCTTCAGTAATCATTTATAATACCACCTTATCTAGCTCATTAATTCCGTCATCAATGTATTTTTGGTGAAGTTTAGGATTTTCGCTGAGCCTTCTTCTTATATAATCTGTAGCCATATCAATGGAAGCTTGTGCAACTTCATCATTTAGAGCGGTTCTCATTGCTTTTTCTTCTGCACTAATTACCTTATTCACATTATCAGATATCTGATGCACACGTCGGTTTGCGGCTTCTTTTATTGAATCGGAAACGTTCTTGGCTTGACTTTTGGCAAGTTCAATTCGCTCAGAGATTTCTGTATCTACATTTTTTACCTTATCTTTAGCACCGGCTAAATCTTTTTCCGCTTTAGCTTTTGTGTTTTTTGAATCCTCAAATTTATTTATTACATCGTTTTTCAAGCTATTTAGTTTATCGCCAAATTTTAAGTTACGCATTATAACAGCTAAAATTACCGCCAAAACGATAAAATTAAACGTATTAGATAATAGAATAATATCCCACAAATTACTTAATCCACTCATGACTGTTTCTCACTTATATTCTTCAATAAATTATTATCACTTTCGGAAATATCCATAACTTTGTTTTCAATGGCCAAGGCTAAATTATCTATATATTCTTTTAATGTTTCTTTAGCTTGTGCCATTTCAATGTTAAGAATTTCCTTTTTAGCAGAAATATCATCCTTTGCATTTTTGGAGGCATTTTGAATATCAACTTTCGCATCTTCGTTAGATGACTTAATACTGTCAGCAATTACTTCTCTTGCTTGATTTTCTGCGCTTGTTAACTTATCTTCCCTGTTTTTAAGCAGTCCTTCAGCCTCTACGTTCATAGAATTTGCTTCATCATAATTTGCCGACATTATGTTTTCCCTTTTTAGGATAATTTCGGTAATAGGGGCATAAAACATCTTGTTCATTATTAAAACGAACAAAATAAAACTTATTACAGATATGAAGAAAGTTGCGTTAAACTCCATTTTATTCTCCGATAAAAAGTTTTCAAATTACTTAGCTAACAATTGGAAAGCTATAACGAAAGCATACAAAGCACAAGCTTCAGCTAAAGCAGCTCCGACAAGGAAGAACCCTACAGCTTTACCTGCTACTTCAGGTTGACGGGAAATTGCGTCCATTAAACCTTTTGTTGCAATGCCAATACCTAAACCGGCTCCTGTAGCTCCAAATCCGATTGCAAGTCCTGCGCCTAAATGTGCTAAATTTTCCATAATTTTCTCCTTATATTTCCTTTTAATTGTAACCTAATGTTCTTCTCCGGTTGCACCGCCAATGTATGCCATAGTAAGCATCATAAATACTGTCGCCTGAATGAATGCAACCAATATTTCAAACAGCATAACCGGCAGCGGTAAAAAGTATGCCGTTGCAGCCAATGCAATTGATACCAATACTTCTCCGGCAAAAATGTTTGCAAAAAGACGGATTGCCAAGCTCAATGGCCTCGTAATCATTTCCAATAAATCTACAAACATCATTATTATGCTCACAAACGAAAAATCTTTTAATAAAAATTTCTCTTTTTTCTTAATGATACCGGCAACAACATAGTATACCAATACTATAACGGCCATTGCAGCTGTCATATTAATATCGTTTGTCGGAGATGCAAGTTCGCCTTCTTTTATGTGAATAATCCTCAACGGCAGCTGCCCCATCAGATTTGCGAACAGGATGAATAAAAATAATGATGCTATTAGCGGTACATGTTTTCTGTTATCCGATGGCATCATTGAATCCATCAGTCCCCATATTAGTTTAAGGATACTTTCACAGCATACTTGTAACTTAGTGGGGATAATTTCAAGTTTTCTGGTTGCAATAAACGAAAATCCTATTATGCATAGCATTGCAAACCACATAGTAATAAGTGTATCCAGATTTACTGTAAACGACTTATCCATTAAATGAAATGTATACAACCAATGTTCCATATAATACACATCCCCTTGTGTACTTATGATACCACGCAAAAAATTTACTTGCAATATTAAAACTGTTAAATATTATGATAAGTTTGAAATATGGAACTCTTTTAGTATGAAGGCTTTTAATCCAGGATTAATAGAAGCTGAGGTGCAATTTGTCATATACAAATTTTCAACTCCAAGACTTTTTAGGTAGAGCATGTCTGAAAGTGTTTCTCCTTCGCATTTTGCAAAATAGAAATCAATAGAGTTTCTTGTAAGCGGTATGTATTTTGCAAGTAGTTCTATTACACGGCTTATGAGAACTCTGTCTGAATCAACATTTATTCTTAAAAAATTTTTATGTTTTTGGGTATCATAAGAAAAGCTGATAACAAACGTTGTGTCAGGTATGTCTGAGATGAGTTTTTCAAATATATCTTGATTTTGTTTTGAGACTCCCCATATTAGAATTTTTGAAATGTTTCCGTCGGCTACTTTTTTACTCAGCTCCATAAATACCTTTTCTATATTTTTAAAATTCAATCCGACAATTTCCGACGGACGAATTTGACCTTTTGCAAACCCTTTTGCGTTAAGCGCAGATTCTATCAGTGGTTGGAAATCTCCATCCTTTATTTGTGTTACCCCTTTCGGAATTATATCGGATGTTGTAAAAAGTCTTCCTCTGTATAAGTATTCAGTGCTTATTACCGGAGAACCTGTTAATAATATTGCCCCCGGAAAGGTAGCAAAATCCAGAACGCAGTTCTCGTAACATATTCCAAAATGTCCTTTTAGGTTTTTGTATTTTTTAAATTCAGAATATGTATGTGCAGTGATTAGTGAGTCATGTGTATAAATATCTATTGGCTTATCTTGGCAAAATTTTAAAAGATTTTCCAGGTCTTGCATATTTGTGCCGGAAACAAGTATGGACTTCCCTTTTGATGTGGAATGAGAAACTTCTGTTTCGCTACTTGTACCGAATTGTTTTTCAATAAGTGCAGAGAGAGTTTTTAGGGCGTTACTGTTCGTTTTTGCAAGTTCCAGTACTGAATTATAATATTTTCTTTTTGAAACTTTTTCTAAATTTTCCAAGTTTAAGGAATTTAAAAATATGTTGATATATTTTTCTGACAGGGAGATATAATCTGATAAATGCAGTAGACTTATGGATAAATTCTTTAATAGCAAATGGATTAAATCTATGTAATATTTATTTTCGGATGTCAATTTTTTATATTTTTCTTTAAACAGATTTTCTCCGACCGAAATGATTTTTGATAACGACATGTCAGGGTATAATACCAGTTGATTTTTTAATTCTATTGACTTGATATTTTGGGCTTTACAGGCGCAGATATACTCGTTTTTTACTTTCAAAAAGTCTGAATATGTTACCAGTACTCTGTTTAACAATTGCGTGTCGGAAAATTCTGTTCCGCTTATTAAATAGCTTAAATTTTCTATAATTTTTATGTCATATTTTGAAGTATCGCTATTTAATGTTTTTAGTTTGAGTATATAAAATGAAGTTTGTCGAAGAATAAAAAACATGACTTCTTGCAGCGCAAAAATTTTCGGAGGTATTGAACAAGAACCTCTTGCGACGCATTCATTATATTCAAAATTTTCCGGCGAAAAATTAAACACTTCAAACACCTACATATTAAGATTTTTTACATAATCAATAATTTTATCAGACTCGTACATATGGATATTATTTGAGGTATCCACTAAAAACGGAACTTGTGCTATGTGCCCCAATTCCATCACCCTGTCATAATTTCTGCGTTCCCCGACATCTCTGGCGTCAAAGTCAATTCCTTTTTCGCTAAAATAATCCAGTACTTTTCTGCAATACGGACATGTTTCTGAGTAATACAGTTCTAACATAATTAGTTTTCCTCCTTATGATGTTGTAATTATTTACTTAAATTCTTAATTTTGCATTACCCTGTGCGGCTAGCACAAAACTGTAATTTCTTGTAAATTAATTACTTTTATATTAAAATCGGGGTATGAAAAATATATTATTTGTATTCGGAACAAGACCTGAAGTTATAAAGCTTGCTCCGGTTATAATTGAGCTTAAAAAATATCCGGATAAATATAATGTTATAATATGTAATACGGAGCAGCAAAAAGAGCTGTCTAACCAGACTCTTGCATATTTTAATTTGAAAGCGGATATAAATTTAGATTGTATGAAGCCAAATCAGTCTTTAGCTGAGGTTCAAACGAGAATATTAGCTTCGCTTGATAAAGTGTTTAACCGGAATAATATTGATGCAACGATAGTTCAAGGCGATACAATGACTGTGTTATGCGGCGCGTTGGTTAGTTTTTATAATAAAGTCCCGGTGTTCCATGTTGAAGCCGGATTGCGTTCATATGATATTTATGAGCCGTTTCCGGAAGAAGTTATGCGTCAAATGGCATCTCGTGTGGCTGATATTCATTTTGCACCTACGTTCAAAAATAGGGATGCATTATTAAAAGAGAATATCTCTGAAGAAAAAATCCATGTGGTAGGTAATACGGTTATTGATGCACTATTTTGTTTGTCTGATGATACCATGTGTAAAGCTGAAGAATTTTACAAGTCAGAAAATATACAGATAAATGATAAACTTATACTTATTACTGCTCACAGAAGAGAAAATCACGGAGAGAGGATTGACAGGATTATAAAGGCTATAGAGTATTTAGCTGACAGGTATAAAGATCATACTTTTGTGATTCCGGTTCATCCGAATCCAAATGTAAAAAATAAAATTTATGACAGATTGGAAAGATATTCGAATATAAAACTTTTAGCACCGTTAGATTATCCAAATCTTGTATATCTAATGAAGAATGCAAAATTAATTCTGACCGATTCCGGCGGCATACAGGAAGAAGCCCCTTCTTTCGGCTGCCCTACTTTTGTAATGAGATATGAAACCGAAAGACAGGAAGGAATAGATGCAGGGGTATCGGTTCTTGTAGGTGCAGATTATGATAAAATTGTTTCTCTTAGCGAGGAGATTTTGTCTGAGTCAAAAGAAAATACCAGACTAAAAGCTCAGAACCCGTATGGTGATGGGACTTCTTCTGTAAAAATAGAGAAAATTATAAGTAATTATTTTTCTTTGTAAAAAGAAATCCGCTTCTTTTGAAGCGGATGATTAAGGATTATTAAGGTTATATGTGTTTAAAATAAAACTATCTGCCTAATCTCTGTAAGTGCCTGATTGTGTCGGCTTCTCTAATAGCCCTTTTCATGCTCGGGCTTGTTACCTTATAGTCAATGCGAGGCTTTGTCAGAAGCTCTCTTCTATAGTTTCTGAACATAGCAACTTCTCTGTCTCTTATATTTTTTTGAACTGCGGCTTTAACCTTGTCTTTTGTATCTACCTTTAAGTGTTTAGATTTAACAAACAAGCCGCAAAGTATGAACAGAGCTACGATGCTCCAGCCTAATGCCTTGTGTGATATCCCGTCTGATACGACGATAGGCGCACTTGCGGGACTGTCAAATATTACATTTGCATTTGAAATATTCTTACCTTGAACTTGTATGATAACTTCATTATTTCCTGCGTTTTCAACAATAATCCCGTTTGCTGATGAAGTGTTTCTGTAAACTGTGGAAATGTCATCAGATGCGGTTAATCCTTTAATATCAAGAACAATTTTATTGGAACCTTCTACCGTTCGTTTTACCGATGCAATGGCATCTGAACGTAACACAACGTTATATCCGCCTCCGCTTACACCTTCCAATATTACGGAATTTAAGTAATTATCAGCAGAATATGCAATTCCACAAGTCATAAGTAAAATTGAAACAAATGTTAGAAATAAATTTTTCATCTCTCTTTCCCTAATCCTTTTTACACTATAAGCATAAATGTTCAGCAAGAAAGAGTCATCAATCAACTGACTAAGATTACTCAATCTTTAGGTTGATATTTTGACGTTATTTTCGGTAAATTCCATGCCAATAAGGTAATTATTATATTTTTTTATAAATGTTAAATTATGTTACAAAAAATAAGCATGCTGAAATTCTCTAAAAAAATATTTTTTTATATTAGTGTAACGAGAAGATGTTAAGGAGCTTAACAATGAATAACATTACAAACAACACGAGTGAAATCAAAACAGCAGCAGCAACAGCAAACAAACAAAAAGATGTCGAGACAACCGGTTCAATTGCCTCAAATAATATCGGACCATTGTTTGATATACCTATGGCAAATTACGATATGTTTATCCCGACAAATCCATTTTCACTTAACATAGATTTTGGCAGCTATGCAGAAGAAAGTAATCAAAGTTTAGCAAATAATTCAACATTTATGCAGGGCTGGGCAAGTGCAATGGCTGCATTGTCCGAATGCGGATTTAGCTCAGGCTCTTTTGGCGGTGCTGCTGGAGCAAGTATCGCTTCAGGTTATAGCGGCGGAGGTTCTTGCTCTATGGGCGGTGGATTTACTTCTGTCGGATAATTTATAAATCTTATATAATATCTAAAACGTTACAACAAATGTCGGATTTCATAATCCGGCATTTTGTTTATAATTTTTTTAATATGGAAGATAAAAAGTTTTACGTTTATATATTACTTACAGAAAGAGACACCTATTATTGCGGTTATACTGATGATGTTGAAAGAAGGTTTGAACTTCACAAGTCAGGTAAGGGTGCTAAATATACTCGAGCTAATAAACCGATAAAAATAATTTATACTCATGAATTTGATACAAAAAGTGAAGCGCAAAAAGAAGAGTATAGAATTAAAAATTTATCTAAACAAAAAAAAATTGAGCTTATAAATTCATATAATAAATTGTAACAAACTCTTAACATTTGGTTAAAAATCCTAAAGATTTATACAAATATGCCGATAATCCATAGTAAGGAAATAAAAAAAGGAATACGACTATGGGAATGTCAGCATCACAAGCAAGATTACTTTATCTAACAGCACAATTAAACAATTTGTCGTTAAAGGGACAGAATGTTTCTGATGCAAAAGCAAGACTAGCTCTTGATACGCAAGCAATTCAAGACAAGTATATACGTGCCTTGAATTCAAGCCGTTTGTATATCAACTCTAATATTTTTGCAACCGACGGTTCTGTTGGACAAAGTGAGTACATTACGCTTGAAAATCTTGAAGCTAACGGCTACAAAGTAACTGATGGCAGCAAGATTTTGGGTTACAAATGGGAAAGGGTACCTACCGGAGAAACAGAAGTTATCGAAGGACCGCCGCAACCTGTTGCATCAAAACCTATTTATCCGACTATTGAAGTCGATACAAAAGGATTTGAAGATGAATTGGTAAGTGAAGCAGGCGGAATTGCAAGTACTGAAAAAATGCAATCTATTGTTGCTGCAACCGGCTTAGGCAAAGAAGATTTAGCGGTTCAATCTTATACTACAAAAATTAACGGTAAAGAAACAACATTAAACGCTATTGTTATAAAATCGCAGAAAGGCTTTGACAAAATTTATGAAACTCTTCAAACAGAGGCAAAAAATGGGGTTCTTGATAATGCGTTAGAACAAAACTACTCATTTGATGTTGATAATGTTAATTTGTCAACTTATAAGAGTACCGGTATTCCGTTCTTTAAAGGCATATTTGACGGAAACGGTGTAACTATTTCTGACTTAAAGGGTTCTCAAGGCTTGTTTAGAGATGTATACGGAACTGTTAAGAATGTAAATATAAACGGTGCAGTTATACAAGCGGAAAAATCATCTTTGGGTGGTATCGCAGGATACTTGGCTGCCGGCGGAACTATTGAAAACTGTAATATTTCAAATTTAAAATTAATTTGTGATCTTGAAAATAAATCTTACACAGAAGGTTATGATTCTTCAAGAGCAGGTGTCGGCGGAGTCGTCGGGTATAATAACGGTTCTGTAAGAAACACTTCCGCTCAAGGTGAAATCAGTATACCGAATGCAGATGACAGTTTCGGATTTATCGGAGGCTTTATCGGTGCAAATGTTAACGCAGCATATGGTGATGCTGCAAATACAATCGAAAATTGTTACTCTGATGTTGATGTAAAACTTGGAAACGGAGTTAAGTATTCAAATTCTATTAACGGATTTATAGGCGATGACACGTATGAAGCTATAATTAAAAATTGTATTTCTCTTGGCAAAATTACAAATGCAAACGGCCAGCCAATAATAGGTGCAGATTTAGCTAATTGGGGACCGGTCATTGAATCGGATGTAACGAATTTAATTGCGCTTGATACAAGAAATAATGACGATGTTTTATATTGGGAAGAAACAAAGAATCCTTCTTTTGAAAACGGAGTTAGAGTTCAACCGTCATCAATAACGGAAGAAACTACGGCATTAAATAACGGTACAACTGTTTATACATGGTTAAATCCCGGGGCTCCGGGGTATGAAAATTCCTCTCAAGCTACTGCTAAATTAAACGGTTTACCGGTACTTAACTTGGAAGCTATTCAGAATGACGGATTATCCAAAAACGGCAAAGCTACAGTGCCAAATGTTGCCGCTGATCCGCTAGGCTACCAGTGGGAAAAAACTTATGTTGAAGTTCCGAAGTTTGAAGATAAACTCGTTATCGATCCTGATTTCAAAATTTCATCAATAGAACTTGAAGAAGGCTTGAGAAGCGGCGTGTTTACTTTGGTTAAAGAAGCTGATAAATCTTCAACTCAGACTATTTCGTTAAACGGAGTATATTATTCGACAATAGCTCTAAGTTGCTGCTCAATTATAACTGATGAAACCGAGGAAGATGTTATAAGAAAAGCTGAGGCTGAGTACAACAGAGAAATGCAGGAAATTCAAGCAAAAGACAAACGCTATGAAATGGATCAAAAGAAAATTGATACACAGTATAATGCCTATATTGCTGAAGAAGAAAGTATTAAAAGTGTACTTAGCAAGAACGTCGAAAGATCCTTTAAGACATTCGGGTAATAGATAAAATGACAGAAATTGGAAACTTATACCTACAATCGAATAAAAATTGTGCTGGCTGTATGGATAGTCTTACAGTTCAGATAAACCAGCAGCAAGCCGAAGAACAAAATGTGTCTGATGCAAACGCACACGAGGGTTCTTGCGGCTGCTCGGATAATGATTGTACTTGCACCGACTGTCATACCGATTCTCACGATTGCGATTGCGGCTGTGGATTCGGAGACTCTCCTGATACCCCTGTGTTCTTAACTTTAATAACAAAGTTTGATTCTTCAAAACTTGAAGGACTTGTTTATAGGGAAGGCGATGTTATAAGCGGTAAAGTCGGTGAAGAAACCGATAAACTTGTCTCTGAGGCTGAATTAATCGGAAAATTAACTGAGAACAACCAAAATAATATCGATATTCTAAATAATGCATCAGAAAAGATTATAAATTTTGAAAAGTATGTTAGGACAGAATCTCCATTTAAGGAATCTGTTACTATAAATTCATCAGCAAATATTAATAACAGAACTAATATTTCAAATATTTTAAAAAACTCAAGTTATAGCAGTATTGGTGATAAATCTCAGCAAGAACAAATTATAAGTGGCGGGGTTACAATACTTGCCCATTGGTTGGATGATTACATAAATAATTACGACCAAAGGGTTAAAGAAGGTAAGGATCGCGGCGATTCTGAATTAAAACTTTCATTTTTATTAAAATTAAGAAAAGCGATAGAAAATTGTGATTTTTCTGTCGGATTTGGTAATGATGAGTATTTTAAGGCAAATTCAAATAACTCTAATTCTGTTATAGGTGCATATTCAAATACTTATCTTGCCGGTACATACCTTAATCCTACAGAAAACGCAAATGACAACAGTGTAGCTGTTGATTCGATATATGAAAATATTATTTTCAATGCACAGTTATTCTTGCCTGAAAGAAAATATAAATCTGAAGAGGAACTTGTTGCGGCAATTAATAATAACGAATTTGCATACTTAAATAACGCTAAACTTTCTCCTGAAGAATTAAAAGTAGCAAAGACAAAGGCTTTTGGTGATATTCTCTTATCCTCGGACGAAGCTTACATGAATTTTGCAAAAACTTATTATGCTGCGGTTTTGGTTCACGAATTAACCCATTCAATGCATATATCAAATGAAGTTGTTGCCTATAATGTCGGAGAGGCTTTTGAGGATGATTTTAGTAATAAAATCATATCTAAGAATTGGTCGCCTGATACTATAGCTGCGGTTAGTACTGTGTTAAAAGGTATAGATATCAGTAAAATTACATATTCAGACGGTATCTTACCTGTTTCAACCGGTGGCGGCGTCGGGTTTCATAATTTCCAAACTTTTGATAGCACGTCTCCTAACAGTGTCTTAGTTAAAGGGCATGAAGAAAATATGAAATACACTAACGAATACGATAAAGCAGGCAATATAACTTCTTTTGGGTATGCTGATTTTAAATCAGGTAATACTATTGATGATGATAAAAACGAACTTATGAATTTTATTGTGTAATAGCAGTTTGATAAGTAATATAACCGAAGTTCTCATCAATATTCGAACATAGACAAATAGATACCCATGAAGGTGTCTGTCAATTTTGCCCGAAGAGATTGTCTTGACCTGTTCGCCATAAACGTGCCTACGGTTGATTGCTGCATAATTTTCAATTATTTCGCAATCAAGCCT
>ONTD01000026.1 GCA_900320675.1 uncultured bacterium | reverse complement strand
TCTTTCGAGGAGAGGGGTAGCGCACTCAGCAAAAACGATAGTTTTTGAATTAGATGAGCTTTTGAAAATTTTATATGGGCGTTTGGCGCAGTTGGTAGCGCATCTGAACGACATTCAGAGGGTCACAGGTTCAAGTCCTGTAACGCCCACCATATATATTACTAAAACTTAAAATATTATTGTATCGTTTTTGACAGAGAGACATGTTATTGGTATATTAAATTCATAAATGGAATGTTTTTAGGGATTATAGGAGTTATAGAGGATGATGAAAAGGTTATTATGTGCAGTATTATCGGGCATGCTTATATACTCATACGGCAATATTGCAATAGGGGCAGCGGTTAATCCGAATATGCCGAGTATTCCGAAACCGAATTTACAGGCGGCACCGAATGCAAGGACTATTGAATTTGCATTTGTATTTGACGGACCTTCTGATAAAAACGCCGAGACAATGAAGACTTTTCAAGCTACTATTACTAAGTCTTTATTACCGGATTATAAAGCGGCTTTTCCAAAAGATTTAATATTCACAGGGGATTGGAGTAAACAGGGAGCAATAAATGTTTCAAATAAGGCACTTGCTTCGCGAGCAACTATGGTAATATCGTTGGGATATTTATCAAGTGATTATTACACAAGTAAGAAAAATAAGAACAAATACGTTGTTACAATCGATCAGTATGGTTTGAGAGACTTTGGTGCAAACTTCTTTAATCCGCTTCAACAGTCGGTTAACGATTTTGTAACCTTTAAAAATCTCGTTCCGAACATCAACAAGACTGCCATTTTAATGAATGAGAATTTTTATAAGACTCAGTCAAATTGGAATGGTATAATTTCTCAAAAATTAAAAGAAAAGAATTGTAACATTAATTTTGTAGTTGTTCCGGTTAATTCAAACATAAAAGCGTCGTTATCAAAGATTCCATCTGATGTGGATTCTGTATTTATAACACCTTTATTCAATTTAAATTCGGCACAACGAAAAGAAGTTTTTGAATACATCAACAGCAAAAAATTACCATCATATTCAACAGTTGGAAAAGAAGATGTAGAAATGGGTGTAATGCTTGGCACATCAGCATTTGATATGGATAGAAAACTTGCGGAAGCAACATCATTTAATATTCATGGAGTTCTTCATGGTAATGTAGTTAAGAATGAAAAAATTCCGTTCTATGATGACAAGGTTCTTTTCTTCAACTCAGATACAGCTGAAATTCTGGGCTATACAGCTCCATTAAGACTGTTAAACAATTCGACGATAATATCGCATAAACAGCTGCCGAAATATGATTTGAATTTGCTGTTGACAGCACTGAATGAAGGTAACTTGGATATGGCAAGGAAAAGATTTCTTGTCAGTGCGGCAAGACGTTCTGTGGCGAGTGCATATCTAAGATACCTTCCTACATTGAGAATCGACTTGGGCTATCAAACATACAACGGTGATTATGCAACATCTTATGCAGATATTCCGACAAGAGTCGGTGCGTTGACTGTGGGTATGGATCAGGTATTGTATTCTCCTGATTTAGTTACAAATATTATAGTAAAACACAAAAAATTAAAATTTGATAAGGCAGAAGCCGCTCTGGTTAAAGCTAACACTGAATATCAGACTGCAAACTTATATATAGACACATTAATGCTGGAAAATGCTATAAAAATTCAAGAAGAATTTGTTCAACAAGTAAGAGAATCACTGGCAATGGCTCGAGTAAGAGAAAAAAACGGTAAATGCGGAAAAGAAGAAACTCTCAGATGGGCAGGTGAGGTTAGCGAAGCTGAGAAAAAATTGCTCGGTATGAAAGCGGAATATAAAAATATAAAAATTCATATCTGTAAGCTAATGAACAAAGACCAGAAAGTTGACTTTGCATTAGCGCCTCTAACTGCGAGTGATCCCGCGTTTTTCTCAAGCGATGTTCATATTATTGACCACGTAAGGAACCCTAAAAAATTAGAAAAATTTACCGAAATGTTGATTGATGAGGTAATTTATTTATCACCTGAAACAACAAAATTAAAAGCCGCTATCGCAATGAAGAAAGCGGAAATGTCAAATTACGCACAAAAATTTGTATTGCCAAACGCAAAATTATCTTTGGAATACACCACTCAATTTGACAGAAATATTCCGTATGAAGATGCCGGACACAACCAGTTAAAAGCGGTTACCGCATCAGCAAAAGGTAATGAAGCTCAGGCAAGAGCAATGGCAAGTGCTAGTCAGGATGCTCAAATTGCAGCAGGAAAAGTTTTAATGGGCGGCGGTTCTATGGAAGCCGCACAACAAGCTGCTAACGCAGTTATGCTTGGAGCTGCTCCAAATGCTCTTGGGGCAGGAGCTATGGCATTCAGTAATGCGTGGGCTAATTCCCCATATCTCGGGCTTGATAAGAATTCGTTTAGATTTATGATAGGCGCTCAGTGGAAACCTATTGAGGGCGGACATAAGGTCGCTGAAATTGCAAGATGTAAGGCTGAATTAAATGAATTAAATGCATACTTGGAAGAAGTAGATACTGAAATCGAAATGCAGGTTCGTTCGGTTGTCAATCGTGCGATTTCAAAATACTTTATGATTGAAAAATCTTATAAAGCTATGTTTGCTCAGGCAGAAAACTATCAAATGGTAAAACAAAGATACTTGCTGGGCAAGGCGCCTATTGATCAGTTAGTAGATGCTCAAAGCTTATATTTCAAAGCAAAACTCGAAGCTATGAATTCCCAATACGAATTTTTCAAAGAATTAATATGGGTACAAAGAGGTCTGCTCGCTGTAAACTGGGCTAAGGCTAACGATAAAGCGAAAGAATGGATGAAGAAAGTACCATCAATTCTTCCGTATGAAGAAGACTTCTCACTACAAAACTTATAATAATGAAAAAGGAAAGGGTCTAACAATGAAAAAGATTATTCTATCAGTAGTTATGTTATCAATTTTGAGTATGGGTATACCGGCAGCATACGCAGGAACACATGGGACTAATAGGGGTGTAACCGCAAAATCTGTCGGGGCAGGAGCGTTATCATTATTAATATGGCCGGGAATCGGACAGGCTGTCAACAATCAAGGTTATGAAAAGAATCTTACGCACGCACTTCTTGGTTTAACCGGAGTTTTTAGAATTTGGTCTTGTTATGATGCTATTGTTGACAGACAAGGCGGGGTTTGGAAGAACAGAATATAATCTCTGTTTTATAAGCTCATATAAAAAAGACGTTATAGAATTAGCTATAGCGTCTTTTTTTATAAAAAAAACGGACAAGAAATAACTTTGTCCGTATGGTTTGATTATTAAACTTTAATTAATTCTCTAACTTCTTTCCTTTTAATTTTTCTTGTTGTAGTTTTTGGTAATGCGTCCTTTGACAATACAATATTAGTCGGGCGTTTATATTGTGCAAGATGCATAGATAAAGACTTGACATCAAGTCTAATCATTCTGTCAATATCTTCTTCCGAGTATGTATTGTAAAGTTCTTCCTTTGGAACAATTACCGCGGTAACTTCTTCTGTGCCGTCCTTAGAACCAAAACTTCTTGAAGTTCCGAGTACACATACTTCAGAAATATAATGGCTTTTTTCAAGTACAGCTTCAACTTCCTCCGGAAATACTTTTTTACCGCCGGATAACACAATCATATTTTTAATTCTGCCTGTAATATAAATGTGTCCGTCTTTATCAATATTTGCAATATCACCGGTATGCAGCCACCCTTCAGAATCAATAACTTCAGCGGTTAATTCCGGCTGATTATGGTAACCTTTCATAACAGAAGGCCCTCTTAAAAGCAGCTCGCCGTTTGATTTATCAATTTTAGCTTCAAAATGACGTAATGCCGGTCCGACAGAATCAAGTTTGTTACGCTTTGTGATATTTACGGATACCACAGGGCTTGTTTCAGATAACCCGTAACCTTGATATACTTTGAACCCTATCCTTTCAAAAAATCTTCCTACATCTATGTCTAACGGAGCTCCACCGGAAATACATCCGATAAATTTCCCGCCTAAGGAATCATGTATTTTTTTAAACAAAATCTTTTTAATTTTGTATGAAGGTGTAAATTTTGCCAGATGATATAAGAACTTGAATGCATATCTGTTAAAGGTTGAAGTATTATTAATCTCTTTTTCAATGCCGGCTTTCAATAATTTCAAGAACGCAGGAACTACAATCATAAATTGGATTTGCTTTTCCTTCATAATCCCCGTAATATCCTTTGGTTTTAAGCTGTATGTATAATATACAGTATGACCGAAATGCAGGAACGTAGAAAAGCCTACAGTCATCTCAAACAAATGGTTCATCGGTAAGATTGACAGCATATTAATTTTTTCACCGTTTGGCAAAATCATATTAATCGCATCTGTTAAATCTTCCAATTGTGCATTAACATTTCTGAAAGATATTTCAACTCCCTTAGGAGCGCCTGTGGTTCCTGATGTATATATAATGAATGCAGTTGATTTAGAACTTCTTTGTCTCCATTTTGCATCGTATTTATCCGGTAAATCATAAATATTTGGAATATCTTTATGAGTAACATGCTCATCAATTACCAGAATATGCTTTAGTGAAGGTAATTCTTTTTGAAGAGCAAGAGCGGTTTCCAGATAGCTTTTTGAAGTAAGCATAATACTCGGTTCACAATCAGATAGTATAGATTTCAACTCATACTGAGAAAGTTTTATATCTAAAGGTACAGTAACAGTACCCGTAAGGACAGATGCAAATACGCAAGCTCCGTATTCCGGTTTAGATTCTGACAATATTGCAAGGCACTCACCTTTTTTTATCCCGACATCTTCAATAAGATATCGTGCAATTTTTCTTGACAGCAAACCTATACCTTTGTATGTAAATTCTCGCCACCCGTACGGACCTTTCATCCCAAGTGCGATACGGCCTTCATAATCTCCTGTCTTAGTCTCTAATAATGATAAAATATTACTGTTTCTTATTTCCATAAAATAAACCCCTATATCAACAATACTATTTTATAGTCTTATCTTATAAATGTCAATTGTATAAAGATTATATAAGTTTTTACCACATATTTCTATAGAAATATTGGTATGGTTGTCTCATGTAAAAGAATTCATCCATATACAATCTGTTGTAGTACGTGCGTTCTAAAAACTCACGCTGTCTTAGCAGAAGCTCCTCTTCTTGCATTTTTGCCTCATATTCTTTTCGGTATTCATTAAGTCTGTTATTTGTTATTGAAGCTTCTTCTTTATTAACATATTCAAAACATTTTACCAGATCTTGATTAGAATATTTTTGAATACAGTTGTTTGCGGCTTGAAAGAAATTTTGTTGACGTTTACTTAATTCAATAGGCTCAGTTATAGCACTTACCTGTGCTGAGATTTTTTCCCAGTCAGGTTTTTCCACAAATCCCGATAGATTTGCTACAGCCGCATCAATTTTTTTCTGTTCAATTCTTGCAATGCCTGCATCAGCCCTCATAAGGTTGGTATAATCTTGATTATCTAGTGATAAAGTTCTTGCGTGGTTGAGCATTTGCAACTTTTGATTGTCATCTGAATTATCCGTTGCTGCAAGTCTTATGTAATTGTGTGCATTAGGATTACGTCTGACAAGTTCTTTGGCGCATTTAGCAGCTTCTTCAATATTTTTTAAATTGTAATAATCGTTAAACAATATTTCCAAAGAAGGGGTATAATTTATTGACGTTGAAGGAATTCTTTTTGCATAATTTACACTTTGCTCGTAATTATTAAGATTAAAATAAATATCCGAAAGTGCGAACCACAAATTTTCTTCAGAAGGGTTGTGGGTATTTTCGTACCGTGTCAGATACGTTAACGCACCCTGATAGTTGTTGTTCAAGTAATATAACATACCAAGCTTATATGATATTATGTCATCATTTAAAATTTTATCCATCGAATTTATTCTTTTGATAGAAATAATTTCATTCATAGCTGAGCGGTAATTATCTTTATTCAAGGAATAATTGTAGTATTGAATATGTGTCGGAAGAAAATCATTATCTTCTTTGATGGCTTTTTCATAATTATTTTCCGATATATATTTTTGTATTTTCTTTGTTTTTTTGTATATTT
Organism: uncultured bacterium; assembly: GCA_900320675.1. Classification (GTDB taxonomy): domain Bacteria; phylum Cyanobacteriota; class Vampirovibrionia; order Gastranaerophilales; family Gastranaerophilaceae; genus UBA1221. The sequence continues at coordinate 7,764 of ONTD01000026.1, read as the reverse complement.
CTTTTATCGTACCGGATAAGTTTTTTTCTTCACGCTCACTTAAAGGTTTAAAATTTGCAGTTATGTTAGTCAGGTCAAAATCGTAAAACCTTGTGTAAGCCGGAGCATTAGCGGGCATAAAATTCTGATTTGAAAAAGAATAACTACCCGCAGCAGAACCCGAAGTAAGCGCAGTATTGTATATATCAGCAAAAGCTTGCACTTGTGATAATACAACAGCAACTGTTAAAATTCCGATAACCTTTTTCATCTAACCCTCCGGTATAAATATCTGAATACAATAATTAGTACAGGTCATCCTCAAATTTAATAAACTCGTAATTTTGTCCGGAAGGATTGATGTCTTGAGGATTAGATAACGGCGGTTGATTTGACGGCATAGAATTCAACGTTTGCGTCATAACCGAAGAGAAATCCGACAAATTATCTACGGTGTAGAAGTGTCCGCCTGTTGTCTGAGTAAGACATGCCAACCTTCTTGAATTTGAAGAAACAAGAACTACATCAATATGAATATCAGAGCGTTTACTCATTAATTCTCTTGCAAAAGCACAAGGATCTCCACCGCAATTTTCGTATCCGTCCGTAATAAGAACAATCTTTTTAGGGGTGGTTAAATCCATACCGGCAAAATCTTGATATACAGTTCTGTCAAGTGCATAAACCAAAGGAGTCATCCCGCCTACGTTAACGGAATTCATACCCATAATAAGGGAGTTTGCACTTGCCGGCATCAAGCCGGTAACTTGCCTTGTAGCGGCACAAGCACCTGTTGTTTTTCCTAAAGTACTTGTAGTTCCTGTAACGACATTGAATTTCCCGTTACCTTTTTTAATAATCTGTTTTACCTGTTGAACAGTGCTTCCTACAGGATTTGTACCGTTTAAATCATGTCCGAAAACTCTGAAACCTAGTTTTACGGAACTCGGAATTTGAGCGACGATAGCGGACATACTTCTTTTTGCAACTCCAATCCAATTAGACATGCTGCCCGAATAATCCATAACTATTTCTATCGTACCGACTTGAATATCATTAACCTGATTGCTTGATACGTATGACTGGGCGTTAAAGTTATTGTAATAATTTTGATTTACGGTATTAGCAGGAGAAGATATAACTTTGCCTTGCGATTTTACAACTCCTGATGAGTTAACCGTATACTTAGCTGCATAAGCGCAACACGATGTTGCTAATATAATTGCAATTGTCAAAATTGATAACTTTTTCATATTTCACCCCTTTTGCTAACCACATTATACCATGAAAAACGATATCCAATTAAATAATGTTCAAATTTATTGTATCAAACTTTAATATTAATTTAAAAGGCGGTAAAAGTACCGCCTTTTAGGTTATATAAATAATTACCATCTGATGATCAATGCACCGTCAGATCCCGGACCTGCTGCCAGATTGGAGAAATTGTCAGGATCCGAAGGATCACACAATAACGAGTTTGGTTTACCGCTACCGAAAGGATATACACTTAAGGAGCTAATTTCTTGACCCTCAAATTCAATAACATCCTGACCTGCCCAGCATCGGTGTTCAACACCGCCGCCTCTGCCGCCTTTTCCTGCATTTCCTATTATTTTTTTTATAACATCATCATTGCTAAATGCAGAGAGTACAAAATTGAACATCCCGCCTGCTGATTTTTTTAAAGGAAGGGTACCTTCATCCGCTTGTAGCCTATTAGTATATTCTTCCGGATGAGCATTATATCTGTCTCTGTCAAATCTCGGTAATCGTTTCGGTAAATCGGGCTCTTTTCCACGCCCCCCGTCACCGCCAGCAGCATACACAAGTGCCGAATTTGGAGTTGCCCCCATATATGTAGCAGAACCCTTTGAACCGTCTGCACCTGAATTGAGCTGAGCACCTGAGCCTCCGCGGCCTATATGTATAGTTCTGTCAACATTAGCTAAAGAACGAATTACAACGGTTACAAATTCTCCGGGACTACCAGAATGCCCTTTTGACAAATAATTCATATCAAATGTTCTTTTATATTTATAAAGACCGTTTGGTTCAGTTTTTCCAACTCCGCTAGGAGACCAGTGTCTTAAGCAATATCCCATGTAATAGTCTACATCACTATCAGTTGTTGTAGACGTCGTACACTGAGAATTACTGCCAATACCATTATTGCCCAGTTCATCCTTTGTATCACCAGATTCACCGTTACTGTATTTCGTAACAGGGCTGTCATAATATCTATTACTACTTAACAATCGCGGAGATTTTCTTTCAGAATCTGGAGGTAATGTCTCACCATATCTGCCGGCGCCGGTACCGGCCTTCCACGCACTACCCGCACTAACTTTATAACGTGGACTTTTGGTATTGCAATCCCCATTTTTGCATTGGTATATTTCAACCACAGAACGTGCTGCATCTTCCTTCTTGTTACATTGTGTTTGTCTTATCGTATCACAGAATACCCGACCATCAGCAGCATAAATTTTAGTTTCACCGGTACCATGTAAATCTGCAAAACTTTGATTATCTATACTTTTACTGGAATCATATGTCTTGTTACCTATTATATCCTGATAATCTTCACCATTCTTATTATTAACAAAAGTGCTTATGTTACTTGTAGTAAAAACCCCGGGATAGGGTGTAAAATCCAACATCAAACCGCCATGTATAGATTTTGTCGTAACAGATGCGCCTGAGGCACCGCGTCCTCTATAATAATAATTTGTCTCATATACAAGATCATACCATTCCTTATAATAATAATTAGGGTTGATAATTATATCATATTCCACAGGAAGGCGAGCCGTTCCGGCAGATGTGTTCACATAATATTTTTCAAGTGTTACCTTTTTATAATCGCCGTCAACCCAGGTTACATTATATTCACCTGTAGGGACAGACGCGCCTTCCTTGGCACACTTCAGATCACATTGTTCAGTCGGAGGTTGCGTTTCATAATGTCCTTCTATACAAGGACATTCTTTTGTACTCGCATTAGAGTACGTTCCTGATGCATGTTGGTCAAAATTTGCACTACCCTGAGGTTCAGAATAACAATTTTCACGTTTTGTACATATCCAAATTTTATCGTGCTCGATAGTTTTACATTTAGTTTTATCTTCAACCCATTCCTGACAGTCGCCTTTTTTATACTCTAATTCAATCTTTGGTACTTTGCTTCTGTATGTTACTTCATACGTACCATCTTCATTATCTTTTATGCTACTATATTTCAAGTAATCATATTGGCTAGGCTCGCCTGTTGTCATATATTCGGGGTCAGCCTTACCTGTACTAGTCTCTAATCCCATATATCCGATTTCTCCTCCATCTCCGGAAGCAAAACCTCTGGCATAGGCATACACCTCACCTGCACGAGAAATAAATTCACTAAAACACTCACTGGGATGACTATAACAATACGCAGCATCTTTGTTTTCTTTACCAATAGTACGCATTCCCCAATTATCTAAATCTTTCACTTCTATTCCAAAAGGTGAGAGATCACTTTTTTCTTCTTTTATACTAGGTGCACCGCCTTTATAGCCTGCATCACTGCCGCCGCCACCGCCGCCTATCGCGGTAATTTGAAAATATGACGCTTTTTTAGGAGGATTAAATACACATTGACTAACCTGTCCCTCTTTTACGGTTGACGGATTTATCGCACCGGAAAGCTGCTTTTCATATAGCATTACCTTACCCTGATTAGCTCCCGGAGTATTGTTCGTTTTGTAATAACACATATAAGTTCCGTGTTTTGCCGTTATCGGGTTTTTCAAATGCTTTCTCGTAACAATTGGTGTTAACGCTGCTATGATTAATGAAGAAATCAATAACAACATTAATAATTCGACCATTGAAAATGCTTTTTTACTGTGTTTAAAAAAATGCATATGTATTTATATCCTTTCGTTTAATATTATTACCACATAATTATAACGGCACCTGCAGAACCGGGTTTACCGACAGCACCGCCGTTACCGGGAGTAAGTAAACCAACTCCGGCATTATATCGCATCGCAGTTACGTATCTTGTCATATCTGAAGGAGTACCCTCTTGCGGCAACCCAACATTGGTATCAAATACCAATCTCATTTTATAAAATGACGGAATAGATGAACTTCTCAAATTGTTCTCCCCTACGTTCCAAAGCGGATTGCTACCAAACGGAATATTAGCTTGCCCACATGTCGGCACCCCATTATTGGTAGCCGGAATCTTGTAATCACTAAATGCTGATACGTCATACAAAACAAATGTGCCTATGCCATCGTTACGGCGGCACTTATTTCCTTTAATTGAATTCCATGTATTATTAGATGATTCAAACGGTATATCCATTGTTCTGTAAAAATCAGTCCTGCGGCAAAAACTTACCTGAAGAACCTGACCACCATTTAATATTTCACATCTTGCATTTGTATTACAGTTAAATGCCCCTGATGAGTTTTCAGCAACGATATCGCACGACTGAAGATTCTCCGGTCTTTGACTTATTATAGACATTGTAGAAGAACCACCCTCTACCCTCAATGCCTCGTTAAAGGCATCTGCCAAGCTACAACGGCTTCCGCAACTGTCAACCGTTGTAGGCATTCCAGAATTTCCGGCACTACCTCCCCTACCGGGTCTTAAACGATAAACAGTCTCAGGTGCCGGCACAAACATGCTGCTAAACTCTCCGGCAGAACCACTATTATTGGTTCTTGCAACTCCTCCGGCTCCTCCCCCTACGGCATTTATAACAATGTATTGTGCATAAGGATTAGGCTTAAATTCACAATAGCTTGGATTAGTTGCCAAAGTCTCAATCGGAGCCGAACCGTCAATTACTTGTCTTTGATAAAGCGTATTTCCCCTATAATAGCATTCAAACCTGCCATGAGCATCCGCTCTTACTTTAGGTTTAACTTTATGCGGAATAGAATTTGCCATAACCGCAATAAATACTGAAGCCACCATCATTACAACAACCGCTTCAAATAAAGAAAATCCTTTTTTTTGCATATTTTTTTCTACCATAATATTACTATCGCTCCATCGCCACCGCGTTGCGCTTGGCATTTACCGTTGACCGGAGTTGCTCCGTTTGAACATTTACTATTTCCTGTCTGTTGTGTACACCAATGAATTTTTGCATTAGCATTATCACTGCTATCAACGTTTATCCTTTGCATACACTCTATAGTATTCTCACTTGAATTGTATGTACAAGTGTTATTATCTTTACTAAAAGGTTTTGTGCTATCCTTTGTAAATAACCCATATACTTGCCCTTTTACACCCGAATTGATACCACTTGGGTATGCTGGTTCAATATAATCTACATCTTTGGTAGAATTCATTTTCATAACAACAATAACATCTATTGCAGGTTTTTTTAAATTCCAATTATCAAAAAATCCCCAATACCCCCATATGTTTATTTTATAATCTTTATTATCAGACCATCTAATATCGCCAAGAGCGCAATGTCTGGCATTGCGACCACTGTATGAACCCTGGTTGTGGCAATAACCGATTCTTTTAACACGTATATCACTTAATGCATTCCTATAATTACTCATATTCACTAACTCACAGTTATTAACTTGAGAATATGCCCCTTTTGGAACTTCAACAGTCCGCCAATAAGAATTTTCGACTCTACCTGTAGTTTTTACGGTTCCGTACTGATTTATCTCATAAATAGCTAATCCGGCAGTATTGTTTACAAAATGATTAGCACCTCGACCACCGTCTCCCGGTCCCGGTTCATTTACATTTGCAACTTGTATTTGTGAATTCAAGTTTGCATCAGTACTATCGTTGGATAACGCATTCAAGAATTGAGATGTTTTTGTCTTAACGGATGAATATTCACTTACCCCGTAATCACCCGGAGCTCCGCCTGCTAGTTGTACTGCAGTTGTCGGAACCTTTCTGACATTGACAGCACCTTCCCTAAAAGATATAGAGCCACCTTTTCCGCCTTCTGCAACAACCATATTACAACAATCTCCGCTGCAGCCGTTTCCCGTATAGCCTCTACAGGTATCTCTTCCGGCTTTAGAATAAGCTATATTTATATAAGACGGGTTCCCGTTATTACCGTCATTATCAGGGCTACCCAAACTGCCGCCTTGCCCCGGTCTCAAAACAAGAGCAAATGTGTTTTGAGGTAATTTTGGGGTAAACAACGATTTAAGTTTACCCGAAGTACCGCTAGGTCCGTATTTTAGAATACGTCTTTTGAATACTGCAGTAGCTTCCCAGTAGTTTTTATTAAACGCCGAATAATCACTTCGCTTCGTATATTTTATCCAATCCGGCCACAATTCTCTAGCATTACTATATAGATATGAAATTGCGGTATGATATGATATATTTTTAAGTCTTTCTTCCGGAGCAGGGACATTATCTTTGTATACTATGTCCATATCTTGATTTTCTCCGGCAGGATTGGCTGCTACATCCACACCCGAGCCGCCGCCGCCGACTGCATGCAAAATCATATACGGATATGTATCCGGCGGAGTAAACTCACACACTTCGCCACCCGGAGCCGGTCCATTTGCAATCGTGTGTACTTTTCCGTCGCCGGTTTCCATTACTTGGTATTGCCACAAAGTCTTGTTACCGTTTTCAGTTTTCCAATAACACTCAAACCTGCCGTGCGAAGATCTGATTGTATCAAGTTTGAATAATTTTTTAGTAGCACCCGGCAAAGAAACGATTACAATTGCGATTATCGCCATAACAATAAGTGTTTCGGCGAGTGTGTATGCCGAATATCTCTTTTTCATAATATCATCCGTATATCTAAACATAGCCAGACCTCTTATACCCAAAATTCAACTCATAATATCCTGTATTTGCTGCAGCTATCCAACTCTTGTTATTATCGTACAAGTTACACCAATACGTATATATATTTTATCATATTTTCAAGTTCTTTTCAAGTCTGTAAACTAATTTATTAATTTTTTTTTTAACAATTGAAAATATTTATAAAATAAGTTATAATATAAATGTGAATACGATAAAACCGGAGGGATTTGAATGACTGGTATTATGGGCGGCAAAAGAGTTGGGTATACACTTGCGGAAGTATTGGTTATTATAGGCGTTCTCGGTGTAATAGCAGCAATCAGTCTGCCGACGCTTGTAAAACACATTCCGTCAAAAGAGGAAGAATTACACAAAAAAGCAACTTACCAGATTGAACAGGCTGTCGCTCAAATGTACGACGATACGTCTATGTACTTTAGAAAACCGGGATTTGAAAATCAAGCATTTAGAAATACCGATAAAGTTATTTTTGGCGGACAGGAATATGGCGGTCAAACAGGCGAGGTAGACGAGGCAAATAAAAGGAATACTAAGTTTTGTAAACTTTTCATTACGAAATTTAACTCAGCCGGTCCAAACAATTGTAACGGTGCCGATGCAGCCACTCTTACTTTCCGTACTATGGACGGGATTGAGTGGTATATTCCAAGAACCAATTTTAATGATGTAGGGGTTGCAAGTGCTAACGGAAGTGCCGCAATGATTAAAATTGATGTTAACGGCTCCGAATCCGGCTCAAATTGTTCGAATGCTTCAGAATCTGTCAGAAGACAGCTTAAGGGCGCTACCAGAGCTCGTGCCAGAGTTAGGGAAATAAGAAAATGCAATCCGCCGTTTGATAAAGAAGATATTTTTGCGTATTACGTCCAATCTAACGGCGCAGTATCGCAAAATAATACCAATTTAATACAAGCTGATTCCAATAAACCTAAGGTTACAGT
>ONTD01000094.1 GCA_900320675.1 uncultured bacterium | reverse complement strand
GTAATTATTACAAAATTTTAACAAAGTGTAGTTGGCTCGGCTACGCAGACTTGAATTTTTTCATATACCCGAACGCATAAGAAAAAGAGGTAATGATATGTTGTTTGTTCTGCGTGATAATTAAGTGGTATTAAAAGGAGTTTTTAATGATGAATAAAAGAAATATTTTAGCAGGATTGTTTGCAGTGATTATAATAAGCTGTTTGCAAGTTGTTGCCTCACCTACAGAGCAAGTTAACGTACCAGACGGTCAGTCAACGTCATTAGCCCGTTCAGGAAACATTTTCAATAGAATATTCGGCGACATAAATAATCGATATGATAACAATTATAATAATAACAACAACAGGAATTATCGAGGTCGTGATAACAGATATAATAATAATGATAATTCAAATAATTACCAAAACCGCAGAAGAAACAGAAATAACAGACAGAATCGGGATTGGTGGGATTAGTTTTTTTAGTTAATTTTGTTGCCGATTAACTTAAATTAAAAGGGGCTGAATTAATATTCAGCCCCTATCTTAATATTTAAATTAGTACTTACTTACGCATTCGTTAATTTATTATATTCATTAACAAAGTCTGCCTTTGTTCTTGCCGGATTTGATAATGAAGTAAAGAATGCTGCAAATAATGTGATAAGCGGAGCTTGTTTTAATACTCCCTGACCGAATGACTTTAACCATTCAGGTGTAAATTTTGAGATTTTTTCTCCAAAACCTTTGAAGATATCCGGAGTATGTTTTGAAACTTTTTCGCTAATATTTTTTATAAATTCAGGTTTTTTGAAACCATTAACTTTATCTGCCAAATTGCCGACTTGTTTTGCAATTTTTGCTTGAGTATCTTTGCCTAAAGCAGAGAATAATTTCTTTCCGCCAACGATTGTTCCGAATGCAAGTCCTGCGTACAAACCTAAATCGCCTACTAATGAAATTACAGGGTGGTTTTGTCTGAATTGTTTTAATTTGTCTGATTTATTCGCAATGGCATTTATTGCAGCACCTTGAGCAATAGCAAGTACCATATATCCTGTCCAACTGCCGCCTGCTTTTAATCCTTCAGCTAATTTTGCAGCCTTTCCTTTTACGGTTTTACCAAGAACCTTTGATGCTAAAGGCATAATAACATTTGCGGATTTACCGTTTTCCAAAGTTACTACAGCTTCCGCTCCTTTTGCACCAAGTCCTGCGGTCAAACCTGCAACTACAGGTACTGCTGCGTACATCATTTTATAATTTCTTTCACGCTTTTGAGCTTTATTCATTGCTCTGTTTAAAGCTATTCTTTTTGCGTCTTCATCTGAAATATAACCGCTAAAACTGTTTGCTGACGAAATTGCCGAGACTTCCATATATTCACCTACACTTTCATATTCTGATTATATTATAGTAAAGATGGAAAGTAAAATTTTTTGCTATTTTTACCTGTAGTCTTTATAAATGTTTACAATTTGTATTCTTTAAATTATTATTGAGTAATGAAAAAGTTTGTAATACATACAATGGGCTGCAAATCTAATCAGTTTGAAGGCTCTGTAATAATTGAAAATCTTGAAGCTAACGGATATAAATGTGTTAAAGATATTAAAGATGCCGACATATATATATTAAATACCTGTTCGGTTACTCATAAAAGTGATAATGAAGCTATGTATTTGCTTCGGAATTCAAAACATAAAAATAAAAAAATATTGAATGTAATTACCGGTTGCATCGCACAGATTGAGAAAGAAAAACTTTTAGAAAACGACTTCATAGATGTTGTAGTTGGTAATGACGAAAAATTAAAAATGGCAGATGTCCTTAATTCAAAACAGATAATTGCGGCATCTGATATCATGGAGCGTTTTGAATTTACATATGCAAGTTTGGATGATAATACTAAAACTCGTGCAAGTATAAAAATTCAAGACGGGTGCGATAACAGATGTTCATATTGTATTATCCCTTTTGCAAGAGGTAATAGCCGTAGTGCTAAATCGGAATTTATAATTAACCAAATAAAAGAATTTGAAAAAAAAGGTTTTAAAGAAGTAGTTTTTACAGGAATACATATTGGTTTATGGGGTAAGGAATTTGGGAAAAATCTAATAGATTTGTTAAAAGAAGTTGAGGCTCAAACCGAAATAAAACGTTATCGTTTGGGTTCTTTATACCCAAATGAAATAGATGATGAGATGTTGGAATTTTTGAGTAAATCTGAAAAATTTTGTCCGCATTTTCATCTTTCACTTCAATCAGGCTGCGATAAAACATTAAAGTCGATGAATAGACATTATACGGTTGAGGAATATTTATCTTTGATTGATAAAATTAATGAGAAGTTCGACTTACCGTTTATAGGCAGTGATGTAATAACCGGATTTGCCGGTGAAAGCGATGAAGATTTTGAAATAACCCGAAAAAACCTTGACAATTCCGGACTTTCTCAAATTCATACGTTTCCGTATTCAGTCAGAAAGGGTACAAAAGGGGCAGAAGAAACAAATCAGGTTTTGCCGGAAATAAAGGAGCAACGTGCTGATATAATTAAGGCTATTTCTAAAAAGAAGCACAAAGAATTTATTTTAAAGAATATAGGCAGAACATTTGATGTTTTGGTAGAAAAGCATCCTGATAAGGTTGAAAAGTGTTTAAAAGGGGTAACCGGAAATTATTTGACGGTTTTGTTAAATTCTGAG
>ONTD01000024.1 GCA_900320675.1 uncultured bacterium | reverse complement strand
TCAGGTTTTAAAGCAATAGATTTATCTATTGCACTTTCCATAGTTCCTTCTCTTATAATATTACTAAACCCGCTATTTTTCAAACTTTCTTCAAATCTGTCCGAAGCTTCGCCGATTAAAATTACAGTATTTATGTGTTTCTTAATCGCCTCACAAAATTCGGATAAATCGGTCATTTTATCTCTTCCGCCGGCAATCAACGCTACATCGCAATTATTAAAAGAATTTATAGCAACAAGTGAAGCTTCCGGATTTGTCGCTTTTGAATCATTATAAAAAGTTATTCCGTCTTTTTGGGCAAATTTTTCCAGCCTATGTTCCGGCACCTTAAAGGACATTATTGACTTTCTTATATTTTCGTTTGAAACCCCTTCAATCTTTGCACAAATTATTGCACACTCGGCATTTTGCCAGTTATGTTCCCCAATAAACGGACAGTCCTTAGTATCTATGATATCTTCAACTTTTCCTGCACGCTTAAACCAAATTTTGCCGTCTTTTTCATAGCAGCAATTTTCTCCGACTTCATCGCCGAACATAAATACTTCACCGCCGGCAATTTTTGAAAATTCCAAAAGTTTTTCATCCTTTGCATTTAACACAGAAAATGCCGGAGCTTGAGGGAGCTTAAAAATTCTTGCTTTAGCCTCAAAGTAATTATCCAAAGTTTTGTGCCAAGTAATATGATCAGGCGTAAAATTCGTAAAAACAGAAATTTGCGGCTGAAATGCAGCCGAATATGTCAACTGAAACGAAGAACACTCACACACAAGAAAATCAATATCACCGTCATCAACATAATCACATGGAGGTTTTCCGTAATTTCCGCAAGGCTTTGCATTAAATTCACTTGATAATATATGAGCAGTAAGTGCCGTTGTAGTAGTTTTACCGTTTGTTCCGGTTATGGCGATAAAAGGAGTTTCCGTTTGAAAATATGCCAGTTCAATTTCAGATATCACCGGAATTTTTAACTCGTTAAGTTTTATCATTATAGGACTGTCTGTAGGTACACTCGGACTTGTAACCGCTAAATATGAATTTGCGATAAATTCATCACTATGCCCGCCTGTTTCAACTTTTATACCCATAAGTTTCAACTCTTTAACAAGAGTTTCCTGCTCCGGCTTCAGCGCGGAATATTCTGTAATATATACATCTGCCCCTTTTTTGCTAAGAAATTTTGCAGCAGAAACACCACTTACCGATAACCCTAATATTAAAACTTTTTTCTCAAACCAATTTGGTAACATTCTATATAATTCCTCTAATTGTCAAATAATATAATACAAGTGCTATAGTTGAAAATATTGCCGAACACAAAGCAAACACCCATACAACCTTTTTTTCACTCCAGCCCAATAACTCAAAATGGTGATGTATCGGAGACATCTTAAATACTCGTTTTCCGGTCGTTTTGAAACTTGTAACCTGTATAATAACGGATAATGTTTCGCAAACAAAAACACCGCCTAAAAATATAAGTAAAAATTCAAATTTACCCATAACCGCAATCGTACCTAAAAGTCCGCCTATAGCAAGAGAGCCTGTATCTCCCATAAACACCTGAGCCTTCGGTTTGTTAAAATATAAGAACCCGAATAATGCACCGGCAACTGTAGCTGCTATAATACCTATTTCAGGATAACCGCTATAGGATGAAATAATTGCAGCACCCAAAAAAGCAAATACACCGGTAGATGCCGCTAATCCGTCTAATCCGTCTGTTAAGTTGTACGCATTAGATGCTCCTGTTATTATAAATACCGATAAAAACGGATATAACCATTTTAAATCTATTGTCCAATGTCCGACAGAAAATGTCGAACCGTAAGGATTTGATAACATCACATAGATTGTAGGCAAAAGTGCAATTGCAATTTGTCTTAAAAGCTTTCCCCTTGCAGATAATCCGTCATTTGCATGCCCTTTTATTTTTAAATAATCATCTTGAAATCCTGCAAAGGTATAAAAAAGAAGGGTAATCAAAACTATTAGCGCAGGATTATCAAATCTTTCCGCCAAAAATAACGCAATTATAGATGCCACAATTATTGCAACAACAATAAATACTCCGCCGGTCGTCGGCGTTCCCTCTTTTTTGGCATGTGCTTCAGGCGCACAATCTTTTACATACTGACCGATAGTTTTCTTTTTCAAAAAATCTATATATGGCACCCCAAACAATAAACATAATATCATTGAGAGCAAAAATGCCACTACCATCATTATCATTTTTTAACTTCTCCCTCTATTTTGCCGATAATCTCCTCGAATTTCATCGAACGCGAAGCCTTTAAAAATATCGTAGTACCGGCATCAACATTATCAATAATATATTTTGAAACTTCATCATTGTTATCAAAATTTCTCACAAATTCCGCAGAATTTTCAAGGATTTCACCAATCTCTTTTGCATATTCTCCAACCGTCAAAAATCTTGCGTTTTTAGTTTCAGGCAGAGTTGAAAGATATTTCCCAACGCATTTATGCAGTTCATCAGCATAATCACCCAGCTCTCCCATATTGCCAAGCACAACTACAGGATTTTTATACAACTGCAAAAAAGTGGATACAGATGCCTTCATAGACTCAGGGTTTGCATTATAACTGTCATTGATTATCTTTAAACCTTTTACATCCTGAGTTTCCCAGCGTTTTTCGATAGGTTTATAATTTAAAAGCCCTTTATGAATTTCTTCATATTTCATTCCGAGCAAATAACCCAGCTCTATTGCGGTTACAGAATTATCTGCATTATAATCGCCTTCCGAATTAATTTCATATTCTTTTTCTTTATACACAAATTTTGTATATGAAGGTTTCCGTTCTGTTATCTCAACATCTTTCAAATCGTGGTATATTTTTTTACCCTTAAAATCGGATACAAATTTTTTAATTCTATCATTATTTTGCGCAACAAGAGTTCCTGACGGATTCAGATATTTTGTAATTTCCGACTTTGCCTTTGCAATATTATCAAGGCTGCCAAGACGCCCTATATGCGCAGAACCAGCATTTGTAATAACAGCATAATCCGGTTCACAGTATTTTGACAACAACTCAATTTCTCCCAAACCTCTCATCCCCATTTCAACTATGAGAACCTCAGTATCTTCAGGCATATCCATTAGAGTTTGACAAAATCCTATTTCATTATTGTGATTTGAAAATGTTTTATGAGTTTTAAATCTTACACTCAAAACGGAATTAACAATTTCTTTTGTAGTGGTTTTTCCGGAGCTGCCTGTTATTGCAATGGTAATTGGGTTTAATTTTTTCCGTTTAAAGTTTGCCAATTGCATATATGCAGTTAAAGTATCTTCAACCTTTAAAACTATTTTTGCATTATCAGGATATTCTTCACCGGTTATAAAACATCCGATAGCACCTTTTTCAATCGCTTGAGCAAGAAATTTTTCGCCGTCAAAACTGGCTCCTTTCAATGGCAAATAAATCTGCCCCTCTTCAATTGTCCTTGTATCGGTTGAAAAGCTATATATTTCTTTATTCAAGTCCGAGCTACTCAAATCTTCTTTTATGATATCCGCACCTGTTGCGGCAATTATATCCTCTAATCTAAACATCATATTATAATTTTACTCCAAACAAAAAAGATATCCCAGATGTTAATAAATATTTACCTTTTTAAAAAATATAATATACAAAAAGCTCTCAAATAAATTGAGAGCTTTTGATTAATGATATTAATTTTTTACACCGCGTAAACGCTAACTTGTTTTCTGTCGCGTCTGTGTGGTTCAAACTTCACCTGGCCGTCAATGATAGCATACAAAGTATCATCAGAACCGATACCAACGTTGTTCCCCGGATGAATTTTTGTTCCTCTTTGACGAACAAGAATATTGCCGGCTTTAACCATTTCGCCGCCGAATCTTTTAACGCCTAGGCGCTTCGCTTCGGAGTCGCGACCGTTACGGGTGGATCCCATACCTTTCTTATGTGCCATTTTTATTTCTCCTTGTTAATTATTTTCTGTTAACTGTTACGATTATGCCTCAGCTTCTTCTGAAGATGATTTCTTAGCAGAAGTTCTGATTTTTGTAATCATAACTCTTGTAAATTGTTGTCTGTGTCCTTGTTTTTTTCTGTAACCTTTTTTAGGTCTTTGTTTGAAAACAATAATCTTTTTTGCCTTGTCATGTTTTACAACGGTACCTTCTACAGAAGCGCCAGAAACGTATGGCTGACCAACTTTAGATTTTTTACCGTTTACTAACATAACGATTTTATCAAAAGTAACTTTTGAATCTTTGTCTGCATCTAACAATTCCATGTCGATATAACGACCTTCTTCAACGGGGTATTGTTTTCCGCCTGCTTCAACAATTGCGTACATTTTCTTGTCCTTTCGTTGCGGGTTTCGTAATCCGTAAAAACGAATATTTATTAACGATTTACCCATAGTAATACATGTAAAGCTATTATCCCCCGCTAAAACCGGACTGTCAAGTAGTATGAATAATTATTAAGTATCAAATTTCATAAGCAGGCTATTACTTTTGTACGGGCCGGACATTTCATGTTACAATATAATTATGGGCGAATTAAACGACAACATAAATAATTTGAGAAAAGAGTATCGTGAAATTTTTTCATTATCAGCAGATGAAATCCAAAATCACATAGATAAATTGAAACCGAAAAATTTCAATGGCGAATTATTTGAAAAATATGAAAAAAATACTGACGGTTATTTTTGGCAAAAATCTGTTTTAGAAATATTAAATAACGATATTTCAAAAGAGATTTACAGAAAGCTAAATGAAATACTGGCATACCGGACCAAATTCGGTTGTGTAGGCTGTGCAACATGTTGTAATCTTGCCTGCAGCGAATTTTCGCCCGCAGAACTTAAGCAAAAAGCAGAAGACGGAGATAATTTTGCCAACCAATTTTTAAGCGTATTTATACCGTACGAAAACAAAGAAGAAGCAGCTAAAATTTATCCGGAGTATATTGAACTCTTGGCAGAAAATGGCGAAACGAACGTATATTTTTACCATTGTCCAAAACTCACAAAAGATAAAAGATGTTCGGATTATGAAAATCGCCCCCGAATATGCAGAGATTTTCCGGACAACCCCTTAAGCATTCTTCCGAAATCATGCGGTTACAAAGCTTGGAAAGACGAAATTGAACCTATCGCACTTATGCTGCATGCAATGCTCGAAATTGTCGAATTTTATTCAGAAAAATTAAAATCACTAATCAAAGACTAGTCAATAATATGCACCCCTGAGCCGGAATTTATTCCTCTGCCGTATCTGTGCCAGCCGTTACTACCGTAATAGTCGCTGTAATTTCCGTAATGTTGCCCGAATCCATTACTTCCCCAACTATAGTAAGGATCACCGTAAACCGGAGGAGTATAACCTGTCGGAACGCCTAATATCGAATTGCTTATCCCGCGCATCACGCTCTTAAATTTACTGCCCTGAGATTGCTGTTGAGTATTGGTAATGTTATTATTTCGGTTATAGTTATATGCAAGGCTTGCTATTCTCTGCTCCGGCGATGAATCCGGATAGAATCGGTTAAATACTGCATCTTCTAATCTTTCAATCCTTGACACAATATTTTGACCGGCATAAGTTTTGCCAAACAGATAACTTTCCATTTCACCCAGTTTATTATAGCTGTAATCGGATATCCCGTAATTTGGGGTATTATAGTAGCCCGAACTATTTGACACCGGAGAATAAGTTTTTATTATCCTGCTTTCCGCCATTACCGGCAGTGTCATCACTGAAAGACAAAGTAAAACTAATATTTTTTTCATATCAAACTCCTCTGATTAATAAAAAATATATCAGAGTGTTTTAAATAAAACATTACGCATATGGCTATTTTCTTTTTGCCAGAACGGTAATAGGAGAATAGGTAAGAGAAAGATTAGGAAATTTTTCAAGATAATTTCCGCAAAATTCTCTCACTTCTTTAATTCCCCAATTCGATTCCGCCAGAGAATTTACTCCTGTATTTTTCATATGCGCAAGAATTTTAAGCGGATTGTCAAAATTGACAACCTGAGTCCACTGCTCAAAATTAATTATTTCGAAATACTCACAAAGAGCGGATTTAATTTCATCCGAAGTTTTATAATTTAGCGTAAGTCCGGTTAACTCTCTTATTTCCTTAAAATTATCGGGAGAAAATGTCGAGAAACATAACAAACCGTCATCCGACAAGAGATGCCTACACTGCTCAAAAATTTTATCCAAATTTTCATACCACTGGAACACGGCATTAGATAGCACAAGATTAAATTTTCTTCCGTCAAAACTTATTTTCCTAAAATCACCTGCAAAAAATTTACAATCCGGAATAAACTTCCTCAGATACATCTCTGATTTCTCGACCAAATCATTTGCATAATAATTTGTAAAATCGCACCGCTGCGAAATAAAATCCGTGAGAATACCGGAGCCTGCACCTATTTCAAGTACATATTCAAAATGTTTCCCCGACAAATAACTGCTGAGTTTTTCCGCAATCAGTTTTTGCACAATAGCGTTATCGGAGTATTTTGCAATACTTTTTTTAAATTGTTGTTTAATTTTTTTAGGGTTAGCTTGCATTTATAATATCTTCCCAACTTTTGTATCCTAAAAAAGGACAATGCCCGCCTGAGATAATCTTAACAGGGGTTTTATATTTTTCCCAGCAAAATTTTTGATTACGGGTTGGAATAATTTTATCCGTATCACTAATTATAGCATAGTCATAAAACTTATTGTATTCAATCAATTTGCCTTTGATGAAATTATTCAAAGCCGTTAACTCCGCCTTCTGATTCTCAATTGAACGATTTACGGGATTTTTAATATATTTTTCGTAATCATCGGGGGATTTAAACAAATTTTTCTGGAATTTGCCCTGCAAACCGGTATCTACATATTTAAGCGTCAAATCAAATGTTTTAACAGGGATACCCATTTCATCATCAATAGGAAAAGGAGTCCCGTTTATTGCAATTTTTAAATCAAATTCAGGCAAAACATCCCTTATTAAATACGCAACATATACCCCCATAGACCAAGTAATTAATACGGATTTTTTGTATTTTGAAAATAAGTTTTTGTCGTTCAACAATTTTCCGGCAGAAGTTGATAATAACTCCGAAGAACACACTCTATCAACATCAACATAATCATAAAAACACAATACATCATAATTTTCACACAACAAATTCTCAAACGGCTTATAATCAAAACTCCAACCGCAAAAAAATACTATCAAATTCTCATTTCCATTTTTACTAAGCCAGTGATATTGCATAAAATTCTCGTTTAATATTTACAAAGACATTATAACACATCAATAATTAAATAAGAAATAAAAATGCAACATATTAACTGTCTATAGCCGAATTTAACAGGAAACTATTTGTTCTGCAAAGTTGCTTGTATTTTCATGCGCCCAATTTATATTTTCTTTTACGATTTTTGCAGGAGTACCGGCTATAATAATGTTTTCCCTGTCAAAAGATTTATTTACTAATGAATCTGCCCCGACGATTGAATTCGGCGGAATAGTAACATCTTTTAACACAGTTGCTTTCATCCCTATCCAAACATGGTCTCCTATTGTAATTCCTTCTTTTGGCTTATTTATAATTTCATTATTATTTAATTGATATAACGTATGCCCGTCACTCACTCTCAAGTTTATTCCGTAAGAAAACAGACAATTCTTACCTATTACTACTTTTAAATTCGGTTCATCATGATTTTCTATAATACAACCCCTGCATGAAAAATTTTCACCAATAACAACAGTTGAACTATTTGTTGCACTAATACGCATTCTTAATATCTTGTATGGTGTAGAAAATATTTCCACAGTTGAGTTATTGCCGATAGTTACGGAACAACCCTCAAAAATAACCGGCTCATGCACAATTAGGGTAGAATTTTTCCCGATGAATTTTACCTTTAATCCTTTTAATAAACAGTTTGAGATTGTGCCATCTTTACCGACTATTAAAAATTTATTATTATTTACCTGATTTATTAATTTATCATTTGCAGATATTTTACATCTTGAGCCGGCAAATAAAAGCTTTGTCCTTAAATTTTTTCTTACTTTAGACACGGGGATTATCCCTAATAAAATATTTAAAATATTCTTTTTTAAATGGTCATTCATAAATATCTTTCTGATTTATAGTTCTAAATTTATGATTTATAAGTCAATATATTAAATTATATATCATTAGAAATTTTTGTCAAATAAGCTAAACTGTTCGTATGGACAGAGAAAAAATCATTAAACTTTTTGCGGAAAATCTAAGGATAGAAAGAGCCAGAAAAAAGATTTCACAGGAGAAATTAGCAGAAATGGCAAATATTACTCCTGAATATTTGTCGCGAATTGAATCGGGAAAATTCAGCCCTTCGCTTGTGGTTATAGCAAACCTTGCAATTGCCCTTGAGATATCCGTAGACACTCTTATACCGGTATAACCTAACCCGTAAACGATTCCGGAGGCGGAAAATCCTCATATCCGGCATACATTGCATAACCGAGATAATTTGCCATGGGAACATAGCTGACTCTTCTTCCGTACGGAGTAAAAGAGAACCTTCTCCAACTTTTTTTACCGCAGTGTGTTATAAGACGATTTTTGTTCATTATTTCTCCAATATACATTCCCTCGCAATCATATATTTCTTTATCGTCAATTTTCCCGATATGTTTGCCGTCGTATGTCCACAAATCTTCTCCGTCAATGTATCCAAAGCATTTTCCGCCCCACGTCCATACCCAATCCATAATCTTATTCTCCTTTAATTTTTATCCAAACTAACCGATTATTCTACATCACTGACTTATTAGTTTCAATTACCCAAATGGCTATATGTTTCTTATTTAAACAGAGAAATTATCACAAAACAGATTGTTGTATTTACAGACAACACATTGTTATTGACTTAGAAATTTTTAAACACTAAAATCGTAATATGATTGCAATTTCTGTTATAGTTCCTGTTTACAATGTAGAAAAATATCTTATACAATGTATCGAACCTTTGATACGCCAAGAGTTTGATAAAGATTATGAAATAATTTTTATTAATGACGGTTCGACGGATAACTCCGAATTAGTACTTAAGTATTTTGCTCAAAAATCAAATAAAATAAAAATTATAACTCAGGAAAACAAAGGACTCTCGGAAGCCCGAAATGAAGGGGTAAAAATTGCACAAGGGAAATATATTCTCTTTGTCGACTCAGATGATTTTATTGCGGCAAATGCATTGCAGCTGCTATATGATTACGCAGAAAATCACAATTCAGATGTGGTTATTTTTGATATGCACACCGGCACATCTGATTTGGAAATAAAACAAACCTCAAAATGGCAGAATATAATTGATAAATACGGAGATAATTCATTTAACATTGAAACTGCGGAGCCTTTTGTATATCGGTTTGTTCCTGTAGCTGCGTGGAACAAATTATACCGAACAGACCTTATTAAAGATATTAAATTTATAAAGGGTATAACCTGTGAGGATGTACCTTATTGGGCTGAAGTATATTCAAAAGCAAAAAGGATTAATTACTTACCGTTACCGCTCTACTTTTATTTATGCGACAGACAAAACGCCATTTCTAAAAACAGAAATGAAAAAGTTTTTGACGTATTTAAAGCCTTTGAAGCTGCAAAAAATACCCTGATAAAATCCGGATACTATGATAAGTTGAAATATATTCACTGGGCACATTTTGCATCTAATCTTGCAATTCACCTTAAAAAAATTAATCCTGAATTAAGGGAAAATTTTATCAGAAAAATCAAAGAACTTGATATTGATATAAATATGGAAGAATTTAAAAAACAAAACTTTTTTCCATTTGAAAACAAAGATATGGAATTTATTCAATACATCAAAGACAATGATATCTCAAATATTTTGAATAATTTTTATCAGGGATAAACATAAACATATTACACTTTCCTCTAATGAAAAATTAGAAATAATAATTTACCATTTAAAAAGAAAGGAAAGACGGAATATGAAAAAATTATATATTAGCATAATTTCTGCATTTATTTTATTCATGCCGGCACTTGCGGCATGCCCGCTGGGTGGAGCTTGTGCACCTACAACTCCGCTTGCAAACCCGACTTTACAAGACAAGTACATCCCGAACAACCTACAGGACATGCAGCAGCCAAATGCATTTACTATGAAGGGTATTCGCACTTTTGACAACACAAGGATGAATTCCGGACAAAACGCACCGGAATATTCGCCGGAAAACCTAAGACCGGAACCTATATATGACAACTGCCAATTTGGGATGTGCCTTCCGTAATAAACACTATGAAATCGTATAAACTTTTCTGTAATACATAGCAGCCCCTAATATTGTTAATATAACGTTAGGCAGCCAAGCTGCTAGAAACGGAGCTATCGTCCCCGCTTCGCCGAATGATATTGAAAGCGCCCTTATCAAATAATAAGCAAATATAATTAATATAGAGAATAAAAATCCTCTGTTATACCTAACCCTTGGCGGAGTTATTGCTAAAGGAACCCCTACCAAAACAAGCACAATTGTCGTAATCGGTAATGCAAGTTTATCAAACAATTCTATTACAATTGCATTTCGCTCTTCTTGCGTTTCAAGATGTGATAACCCTTTTGCAATATATTTTAACAGCTTTGAAAAATTCATCTCTTTTGCAAGATTTTTATTAAGCTGCTTAGTCAAATCCAAACCAAATTTTACATTTGAAGTTTCAAAAAGTGTTGTATTTAAAACTTTTCCACGATCACCGATTGTATAAACTGCTCCTTTATAAAAATCCCAACCGGATGGAGTTGTTCTGCCGGTGTTAGCTTGAAGAACCTGAATGGTATCTTCCTTTGAATTGTCCAATACGGTAACATTATAAAGTACCTTATCTTCGCAATTTCCAACGTAAAACAATCTTTTCAAAACTCCGTTTGAATCTATCTCTTTAAACACAAAGTTTTCCTTGCCGTTTGGAACATTTTTTTGGCTTAAAGACCAGAGCGCCAAGTCTTTTGAATACTTTGTCGCAACCGGTACTACTGTTTCATTTATAACAAAACTGCAAATACACATTACAATCGCAAAAATAAATATAGGTTTTGCTATTCTGTTTATGCCGATACCGCATGCTCTTAATACGGTAATCTCAGAATCCAAACTCAATTTATTTAATGTCATAACGGTAGACAGTAATACTCCCATTGGGATTGTCATTACAACAACAGAGGGCAAGTTTAAAATTATCATCAATAACGCCACATGGAAAGGAATTCCAAACAACGAAATCTGTTTAATCAAAGTAATAAAAGTATCAGAAGCAAATATAATAGAGGTAAAAACAAATACACCCATCAAGAATACTTCAATTACCTGTCTTGTTATATATCTGTCCAGAATTGATACTCTCTTTAATTTTCTCTTTAACTTGTACCTTAAATCAACCGTCATAAATTTATTATATGTAAAAAATAAGTTTTTATCAAATAATTATATTTAGCCTATAGGGTAATATACATAAAATTTCAGTATGATATATTTATATACAAGTGGGGATATAGAATGTTTATTATTGCTATTACACTATTGTTATGTATCTTGGTACAAATTCTAATGTATAAAAAATTTAATCAGTCCCGATTATTCACAACGTACCATTTAATAACATTTTTTAATAATTTTTCAAAAATTAAACATTTTATAACAAAAAAATCAGATCAAGAAGCTTTTTTAGCAACACTAATACACGACCTTAAAACTCCGACC
>ONTD01000014.1 GCA_900320675.1 uncultured bacterium | reverse complement strand
CAGAATTACTCATTGTATTATACCCAGCCGATATATCGTAAGCCTTGGACAGAATTGTCAAGTACAACTTCTATTGCATATAAAAGAGCTGTAACGAGTTTTGACGGATATGATTTATACAAAAACGAGGTTACAACGGCGCAAACCGGATTAAACTTTAGATATGATACCAAAAGAGGTATTTGGTATTTAAGTCAGAATGTAAGTTATTCTTTCCCTATTTTTGATCATAACTCAAATTATCTGAAATTTGACGGTAGTATTTTAAGATTGCACGATTTCGGGCATGGTTTTGTCGGAACCTTAAGAGGGAATTATCAAGTAATTCCGGATAAGAGAATTGTTCCGTATATTGATCAAATGATTGCGGGTGGTGCTGCGACAGTCCGTGGATATTCGGAAGGACTTTTAATAGGAAGAAGCGGTTATATTATAAGTACAGAATTAATGTTCCCTCTCGGCCCGCGATATATCAAAGGACGAAAGGATAAAGATAAAATAATTCCGTTTACCGGAAATTATTTAAAGGGCTTTGTGTTTGCCGATCATGCCGGTATATTCCCGTATAAAGGTTCGGGTAACGGTTCTCAAGGATATGATCAACACGACTTTTTAATGAGTTTAGGTTTCGGGTTTAGAATTAATTTACCTAAGGATATATATCTTCGAATATCATGGGGATTTCCGGTGATGAGAAATAACCATGAAGAAGTTAACAAGTGCGGTAGATTTCATTTTGAATTAAGTGTAACCCCTGATTTTGATGCGTTGGTTAAATTGAGAAAACCTAAAAATGCTCAGCAGGTCAAAATTCACGAAGATGTAAAATTGGTAAAAAATACTCAAGATGAGGTTGTTTCTGCTCCGAAACGTACTGTAATAAAATCTTTAAATCAGCGTAAAAAGGGAAGATTAAGTTATAACAGATAGTTCGCAGATGTCTGTGCAGATTGTACATACATACTTATTCCGCAAAAATGCGGGGATCATCAATCTTTTCTATTGCTTTCATAATACCGATTTTGCCTGCCTTTTTCTGAATATCGGTTAACCAAGCGTTAAAAATGTACGGCACTGAGAATATTACGCCCAGTATTGGTAATCCGCCGGCTATTCCGGTGCCGATTAAGGTTTTGTAATCGGAAGCTTGACCAAGGGGAAGATCAGCTTTGATTTTAAAATATAATTTAGCGCTTTGCAGGAATAAATTTCTTACCCATTTTGCAAATACCCCCTGTTTTAGTTCACTGTCTAAAATCCCCTTGAATGTTTCAGGGTTTTTAGGATTAACATTTTCAAATAACCTGTTAAATTCTTTGGTAAATTTAATGATTGGTTCTTGAAGCGATGCTGCCTTCGGTCCGGACAAGAATGAAGTCAGTTCCCCATGAGCTATAGCCCATTGGAATTTTTTCATTAAGGTTTTATCTTTTTTCAAAACGTTATAAATACCGTTTATAGATTCTCTCAGAGTCGAGTCTTTTTTTAATCCTATGTTTGTAATTGTATTTACTATTTTGGAAATTGGGAATTTTCCTTTTCTTAAGGCAAAAGCGCTAAATAATAATCCGCCTGATGTTAAAAGTGTCCAAGACTGCGACAATGCATTTTTCGCAATTTCGCTGCCTGCTTCAACATCTTCGGAGTACCTTTGGGACATCTCATCTATTTCGTCAAATGCTAAGAATACTTTTCTTTGCAGATTTTGGGCAGCTTTTTTCTGTTCATCTGTTATTTTAACGTCCGCTAATGCTTTTTGTGTTTTTTCTTGCTCCTGATATGCGGTTTTTTTGTATTTCTTATACTCAATATTATCTTTTATGTATTGATTTAGGAAAGAAAAACTTTTTGATATTTTTTCTCCTATAGTTTTCTTTTGTGTTGGGGCTTTTATATCTTTGGCTTTTTCCATATCCTCATCGGAATAAGCCATTAGTCTTGCAGGATTTTCACTCAAATCTTTTCTGGCAACATAGCGTCCGATCCTTGATGCTTTTTTCTGAGCTAATGTGCCGTACATTGTAATTCCTAAACTCGTTAATGTCGGAATAATAAATGAAGCAGCTGTTCTTGCCGTTCCCGATACTTTAGCCATTTTTAATAATTTGTTAATACCGAATCCTATCGGTGCAGCGGCAAGCCATGATATTGCCTCAAATGTGTCAAACATATTTTCAACATTTTCTGAATATTCTTCGGCTTTGATATTTATTTCTTTCACCGTATCAACTATTAATTCCTGATCGGCTTTTCCTTGTTTTAATTGTTCATCTGTGTAAGTTAATTTCTTCAATTTATCTATGTCGTCGGGATCTTTTGAGGCTAACCACTCTTTATAGGCTTTTTTGTCTTTACTGATAGCTTTAAGGTCGCTAATCATTTTCATTATCCCGTTATTTTCTTTTGTATCAGGGAGTTTTTTTGCGGCTTCTTCAACTTGTTTTAGTTGTTCCGGAGTGTAGATAACGAAATTCTTAAAATCTTTTAAATCTTTTTGTTTTGCCTGAAAACGACCTATACGAGAAGCCTCTTTTTGTTTTGAATTTCCCCACATGATGGTAGCTGCGGCGGTAAAGAATAATGCGGCAGTGTATATCATTAGTCCGTAGAATGGGTAGCGTTCAGCGACGCGTGTGGATTTTTTTTCTAAATATCTGATTTTGTTTTTCAATTCTTCTGCATTAGGGGCGGCTTCTCCCAGTTCGTTGGTTAATTGTTTACTCAGCTCATTTATTTTTTTATTAATATTTGATTGGATTTTGTTTATAATAGGTTGTGAACCAAACTGGTATGCGCCCATAAGTCCCATAATAGGAATGGTTGCAACAAGACCTGTTGCCTGTTCCATATCTTCGCAATTATCTTCAGAGTATCTATCCATAATCTCTGTTGCTCTGATTATGGTCTGAGCTTTTTTCTTTGTTAATTCCACTTTATCTTGTGGCAAATTAAGAGTACTTGCAAGGTGTTCTTTTCTTGCACGTTCATCAGCTTGAGCTTGTTCCCAATCGTCATATTTTGTGTAATTCTGTTTTACTACTTTTATTGAGTCAAAAAATTGCCCCATTATAATTCCTGTTAATTCCTACACATATTAATAAAAAAAATATTAGAACTCAAATATTGCTAAAGAAAAATCAATTGTAAAATAATTTTTACATAATAAAGCTGATTTCGTGTTATTATTCTGGTATGAAGCAGCTAAAAGATTATGCCGAAGAAATAAATAAATGTTCAAAATGCGGCTTGTGTCAAGCTGTATGCCCTTTGTATAAGCTAACAGGTAATGACTGTGCCGTATCAAAGGGAAAGTTTGTAATGCTTGATGGGGTTATAAAGGGTGATTTAGAACTAAATAAGACAATAAATAAGTATCTTGAAATGTGTTTAAAATGCGGTAAGTGCTCAGATTTTTGTCCGAGCGGGATTGACGTTTGTGAAATATTTAGAGCCGCAAAATTTGAATATTTGAAAAATGGCACAGAAGGAAAATTAATAAAGTTTTTACAGTCAGATTTAATGTTTGATATTCCGCT
>ONTD01000035.1 GCA_900320675.1 uncultured bacterium | reverse complement strand
TTTTTTTTTGATTAACTAATTCAGCTCAGAAACGATTTTTTGAACTTGAAATTTTAAATGTTCATAATCGGAGTTGTTATCAATTATATAATCCCAATCCTTTATATTATCCAATCCTATTTCAGTAATGTCATTTTCCCCGACCAGACTGCCCCCTCGAGCAATTCTAACATCTCTTGATGCTTCCACACGTATTGCTATAGCACCGGAATTTTTAAATATATCATACTCATGAGGAACTCTAACATCGGTAACAACAATATTTCCGGTTTGAGAAATTATTTTATTCAGCCAATAATCCGGATTTTGTGCACGCCCCCAGTTTCCTAAATCAATTAAATCTTGACGATAAATAGCTTTATTTTTCTCTATTTCTTCGTATGTTAACCCTTTTTGTTCACCATAAGTTAATTTTATAATGTCTCCCATAGCGCACCTTCTGTATGAAGGCAAAGCATCCAGTAATATTTTTGCTGCAGTATCTTTCCCGCTATATTGCTTACCCGAAAATATTATAATTTTATCTGCCATCTGTTTTAACCTCGCTTAAGAATTTTAGCATAAATTAAAATAATTATAAACCTGTATATTACTTCATAACTAAAATTACTATGCAAAAAGGACGAATAAATATCCGTCCTTCTTTTATCAAATTTAAAAGTTATTTTATATTTGAAAATGTCCAAGCATCAAATGTTGGTGCCTCAGAAATTTTCATTTCTTTTCTTTCTTCTCCTGCCGTCGAATCATTATGAGCAATTGGTTGATACAATCTGTTATAGTATTCAATTACCATACGATCAGAATTGAAGTAAGCCTCAGAAGTTCTGATTGCCTGTCTCATTAATCTTGCCCATTCTTCTTTATTATCATAATATGTAGGAATTATTTCTTTTTCAATAATATTCATTACGCATTCGTGATCTTTCCAATGTCTTTCTTCCCAAGGCATTTCAGCATCAAGTTCAGGATACTCAACAGTATAACCGTTAATACCATGGAAAGTACCTTCAACAGTCCAACCGTCAAATATCGACAAATGCAGTGTTCCGTTCATATTAGCGGACATACCGGAAGTACCTGAAGCCTCAAACGGTCTTAACGGAGTATTCAACCAAATATCAGAACCGCGTTTTAACATACCTGATAATTGTAATTCATATCCCGGAAGAACAACAACGTTGTGCATACTGTGGGAACGGTTAAGAAGTTTGTTAAACATCTCTTTACCCATTACATCATCCGGATGGAACTTACCTGCAAAAATAATCTGAACCTTATCTGCATCTAACAGTTTAGTTATTCTGTCTTTATCCATCAAGATTAACCATGCACGTTTATAGTCGGCAAATCTTCTTGCCCAAGTAATTGTTAATACATCAGGATTAAATCTCTTACCCGCAACATTTGCAACATAATCAAACAACTCAACTTTCATCTGACGTTTTACATCAAGCAACTCTTGAGGAGTTTTTGCAAACTTAATTCTTTCATCTTGCCAATAGTGCAGATTTACAGCATTCGTAATAGCTCTGATCGGGCATCTGCCTTCTACCCATTCCCACATCTTGTTTGAAACAAGACCATGAAGTTGTGATACAGCATTAGCTAATCTACTCATTCTCAAAGCTGCAACCGTCAATGAGAAGTTTTCACCACCTAACGCTACCGCAGTTTCTCTGCTTGCGCCAGCGAAAAATCCGCCTTCCATCAAGGTATCAACCCAATGGACTTCATTACCGGCAGCAACAGGAGTGTGAGTTGTAAATACTGTATGGCGTTTTACTTCTTCTATATCTCCGTTATACTGTCTTAACAATTCAAACGCTGCAGGAAGAGCATGTCCTTCATTCATGTGGATTACATCAAAATTATAACCTACTGCCTGCAAAATTCTGACTCCGGCAACCCCAAGTACTGTCTCTTGAGCAATTCTGATTTTTTCGTTACCGTCATAAAGTTTATAAGATATGCTTCTTGCCCAATCGCTGTTACCTTCAATATCGGTTGTCAAGAAATATACAGGACAAGTACCAAATAATTCAGGTTTTACTAAATAAGCCTTTACTTTTACCTTTTCACCAAAGATTTCAACTTCAGTTTGAGCGTTAACATCTGTTAAAAAATCATAGTATTTTCTTATATATGCAACCTCGACCTGACCGTCATGAGCAATTCGTTGATCATAATAACCGTATGACCACAACATTGTTACCCCGACCATAGGCATCTGTAAATATCCGGCAGACAGCATATGTGAACCGGCTAAGAATCCCAGACCACCTGAATATGTTTTTAAAGATTGATCAATTGCTATTTCCATTGAAAAATAAGCGACATTAGGTAATGACATATTTATAAACCCTTTCTTATTATTTGTTCTACATCTACACCACCATCCATAACCATGGGGTACTTATATATTAACATAAATTTAGCTAGTTATAAAGTACTTGATACAAAATGTCTTTATAATTCTTTAGAATTAGTTATATATAGTTATTTGGTAGTTTACAAAAATTAATATACGTATATTTAAGCCTGTAAATTGGACATTACCGCTATAAATATTTTTTTAAATATATAACTTTATATATTAAGATATGTAAACTTAGCCAGAAATCCCCATGATATGCGATATAACTGGTTTTTAGAGTTTTAGACCTTTTTTAATGTTAAAGTTTTTATTTAAAATGCCGTAATCAATATTATGGAACTATATAATTTTAAGCAAATACTGATTAATAGGAACGGATTACAAACAAACAAGAGCAGCGATGCTCCTGACGTTTTTGATGAAAAAAGCACACAAAACGTCAAAGCAAACGCTATCCGAGAATATACTATTGCGGTAAAAAATGAAGAAGATGATATAAATTCAAAGTACCTATTCGGAGAAGAACCGAGTGATGAAACCCTTACAAATATAAATCACAATACACAAGATACGTCAACTTCGGGGATTTTTGCAAAAGCAAGCGGAGCCTTCAGAAATCTTGCATCAAATCTTATGCAAAAGCTAAAAAATGCAATATATACGTTTTTAAGAAGAAACACCCCTCAACCTCCAAGTACAGACGAAACAGACGATGAGGGAGGTTCAACCGTTCCTGACGACCAGACACAAGAGCAGGAAGACAATAACATTGATCCTGTAAATGATACTACAAGAGATACTCAAGGCCCGACAGAAACGCCTGAGGAAAGTGATATTGTTTTATCAAGAAAAACAGCAAATAAACAGACTGTAACCCTGTCTGATACAGAAACAAAAGTTTTAAAATGCACTAATTCAACAGACGGGAAAGAATATTATTATCAAATTTCTGCAAATGGAGTAGCCAGCACGAGTGCTACTTTCACCTACCTGGATAACGACAGATTAATGATTCAAGGCAGCAACATAAAAATTGTTGCATATGACGGACAAGAAGATAATATTATTCTTTTGGGAAGTAATAGTTTTATTGACACAAATACAGGAAACGATAAAGTAAGAATTGGTCTTGCACAAGATTCAGCGTTTTCTGCAAGCATAGAAAACTACGACGGAAACACGATTAACACAGGTGCAGGAAATGATTACATACAAAATATCGGACAAAACACAATAGATGCCGGCTCCGGTCATGACAAATTTGCTAACATGAAGTACACCCAGCAAGGAATTAACGCCAAAAAAGTTGTCGGGGTAACCGAAACATTAACATATAACTTTACAAGCCCAAGTAGCTACACTCGCTCATATTCAAACACAACAAGCGACAATGCCGTCGGCTGGGCATCACAAGACAAATTGGGCGACTGTAAGCTTCTGTCAACACTTAATTCACTTAACAAACCGCTAAGCGAATATGTAACAATTACCAAAAACGGAAGCAACTATGAAGTTACATTTAAAAATTATAACAATAAAAAGTTCACAGTTAC
>ONTD01000062.1 GCA_900320675.1 uncultured bacterium | reverse complement strand
ACAGGCACACTTGTGATTAGTTTCAATTTCTTTCAACTGTGGCACAGAGGATTTGCAAACATCCATGCAATTTTTACATCTCGGATTGAATCTGCAGCCGACAATATCTTGGTGAATAGTAGGCGGCTGACCTTTAATAGTTTCCAAAGATTTTCCTCTCACAGACGGCAAAGACGCTAACAAAGCCTTTGAATAGGGGTGTTTCGGGTTGTTAAAAAATATTTCGGAAGGAGCCGTCTCGACTATCCTGCCGGAATACATCACAGCAACTTTATCTGAATTTTCTCTGACCAACGCTAAGTCATGCGTTATTAGCAATATAGCCGTATTATTTTCGGATTTAATTTGTCTGATTATAGACATAATTTGAGCCTGTATAGTAACATCTAATGCGGTAGTAGGCTCATCCGCAATTAAAACTTCCGCCTCGCAAGCCAGTGCCATTGCAATAATAGCACGCTGTTTCATCCCGCCGGAAAATTCATGAGGGTACGATTTCAGCCTTTCCTTTGCAGACGGAATTTGTACCCTTTCAAAAGCTTCTATTGCTTTTTTCTCCGCATCGTGCCCGCTTAGATTTTTATGAACTTTTAAAACTTCTTTTAACTGATCCCCGACAGTCATTAACGGGTTTAACGACGTCATTGGATCTTGCGGGATTAAGGCAATCTTTTTACCGCGAATATTTTGCAGCTCTTTATTATCACACCCGATTAAATTTTTACCGTTATATATCACATCACCGGAGAGAATACCGGCATTTTTAGGCAGTAATTGCATTATGCTCATTGCACTGACTGTTTTTCCGCAACCGGACTCCCCGACAATTGCAAGAGTTTCACCCGAATTAAGCGAAAATGAAACATCCCATAATGCTTGTCTAAAACCCTGTTCTGTATTAAATCCTAAATTTAAATCTTTTACTTCTATTATACTCATACTTAAAATTATATCACATTGTTGGTTTTTAAGTATACTCTCTCAGGTAATTTTATTATGTTACAAAACTTTACAAAACGCCTAAAAAAATTAAAGAATTCAGTAACATATGCCGTAATAGATAATACAAAGTAACGAAATTAAAAGGAAAGGCAACACAGCAATGGGATTGGCAGCATCACAAGCCAGATTATTATCAATAACGTCGCGTATGTCAGACAATGAACTACGCTCGCAGTTGATTAATAATGCAAAAATGCGTTTGACCGCCGACACATCAAAAGTCAGCGACGAATACATTGATGCGCTTAATAAAACCCAGTTGATGTTTACTAATTTTGACCTTAAAGGTAATGAAGTTTATCAGGATTTAACTTTCAATACGTTGATGGCATACAGTGCTTACAATACTCAATACGGCATTGTCAACAACGCAGGACAAATAGTTGTCTCAGCAGGAGACGCCGGCAACTTTGAAGCTGCAGGCGGCGATATTGAAAAATTCCTTGAAAGCTACGGACTTAAAAAGACAACCGACTACTTTGAAAAAATGATTGCCTCCGAAGAATTTAACGAAACAATCAACTCAGCTAATGGTGAGTCTTTCACAAAGGGAATCGGTTACTACGACAGTTACGGAGTATGGCAGCCTATAGACGTTGACCCTGCTGACTTGCAAGCTATATATGAAGGTGAAGTCGATTCAAAAGGCATTAGCCACTATGGAATAAAGGAAAATCCTTTAGCTCAGGAATACGGCGACTACCTGACATTGGCAGATGAATACGCTACTGCAAGAGATAACTACAAAGATAAAGTATCTCAGAGAATGAGAGAGTGGTTAGGCGGTAACTATGATCCTGGGGATCCTAGTAACGATTATCCTGATTTAACAACGGGAGCAGGTGCTCTGGGGGCTTATGGGAATGCGGAAATTCCTGATTCCGGTGTATTCCAAGTTAAAAACCATGCCGGTGCACCTTATGAAAAATACAAAGATTTTGAATCATACTACGGTTGGGCTATGACTTACGCAGAAGCATTAGCAACTGGAACAGTTGATACAGTTAAAGAAAAACTACCTTCTGCTGACACTCAATGGTATATAGACATGTTGAAAAACTTCGGTAAACTTGTTGGTTTCACCGGCGACTTTGATATAGGCGGAGCTTCGGACCCAAATAAAATGTTAAAAGATTACTGGCTTCCTACAGGAACTCCGTCAGTTAACCAACCGTTTGCAGATGTTTTAAAATACAACATGCAAATACTTAATGCTGCAAATTCAGGCACGACAACAAATTTCTATGAATATATCACTGACGGACCGGTTGCGTATGTAGAAACAGATGCAAGTGGGAATAAAACAATTGTATACCCGACAACATCAAAAATTTCAAATGATCCGGCATCCGGAGGAACAGAAGTTCAAATGACAGGATATCCCGGAGGAGGAATTGTATATTACGGCGGTTCTACAGGAACAACTGTAAATGAATTTGTAATGAATGATGGCTGCACGTATGAACCGGTATATGTAGATAGTGCCGGAAACTTAGGATACCCTGGAGATGGTGCTGCTTATGATGCAAATCCGAGTGCATTTCACATTTCTACCGGACATCCTGCAGTAATAATTTCACCTAAAACCGTAACACCGGAAGACCAAGGTAATGCTTTGGGGTACTTATGGAGTGCTTTCAGAGACAGTATCATGAATAATATGAGCGAAGAAGAATTTATTAAAAATGACACAGTTATAAAAACAGCAAAAGAGAAATATCTTCAGGCTGCAACAAACTTGGCAAATTTCATATATGGCGAAGGTAATGGCGAAGCTATAGTTAAAGAAATGGATGATATCTATAAAGTAACAGGAATTTTGGAATACTTAGATGATCCGAGTTGGGTATTATCCACAAACAAACATCTCAGTGATGATGTAATAATTGCAAATGGAAAATTTGATGTAGATTGGGACGTAACAGTTCCTTCCGTAGAGAATGGCGACGACCCTGAATCATACCCTGACGACAAATCTATGGATCCGATAAACAAATGTCATACAAACCCGTTTAAAGACTATGGAACTACGGTTGGCTCTGATCCGGGGACATTAATGACCGTACAATATACTCCGGTATCGGGAGGAGCTTTTGAAAGAGAATATATGGTCAATTATCAGGTTGTAAAAGATACATTCATCCTACAATGTATGTTAGAACATTACGGTGAACCGAAATATACCTGGATTGACCAAAACAATAAAGATGAAGACGGTACGGCAAAAGCGACTTGGTATATGAACTTGTTCAACAGAATGCAGCAAGGATATACAACAATAGATAAGAACGTTACAAACAGCCAAGAATGGTTACAGTTTGCATTTGAAAGCAGCTTAGTTCATATGGAACAAGTAAACAAATCCAGTGAATGGGTTCCGTTAATGTATTCAAACTGCGCAAGCATAACTGAAAGCACAGCAGACGTTGATATTACGGTTGCAGAAGCCAAGTACAAACGAGAAATGGCTAAAATTGAAGCCAAAGATAAACAATATGATATTGAATTGAAGAATATTGATACAGAACACGAATCATTAAAACAAGAGTACGAGAGTATAAAAACAGTTATCGACAAAAACATAGAGCGGAATATGAAACTCTTTGTTCAAGGATAACAAAAACCCTCTTAATTAAGAGGGTTTTTTAATTTTTAATTTCTGTATTTATTAATAGATTCTTTTATCTCGTTACGGACTTTAGTTTGAATAACCGTGTACTCGGATTCCGGCAAAAGCTCCGGTTTATTCATAAACGCACTGATTCCGTGATAACATGCCCATATCGGGTTAACTCTTTGAGGATGAGCTATATCCCAATCTAACGCTTTTTGCATCAAATTTGCAATATATGCTTTGTCATTCACTTTAGTTGCTACGTATTTTAATGTCTTAGGAGCAAGCATAGGATAAACTTCTAATTGACTTTGCGTTGTTTTATCTTTACACATTAAAGTATCCTGATATGAACGGAACTTCCCGATATAATACCATAGAGCGGCTTTATCTTTATCGGATTTATATATATGGTCTGCCATAATAATAAAATATACAGGCGGCACTTTATCTGAATTAAACTCAATATAATTTGCCAGCTCATCTTTTTCTTTTGTTGACAATTGAGCAAGTAAATTTGCTGCTTCCGATGCTTCATTTTTTTCGGAAAAATCAATTAACTGCTGAACTTTTGGTGATAAAGATGCAGCTTTCACTTGAGTGGATATAAAAACACCTGTTCCTGCCAAAAGAGATAATGCAAGTGCGAAAGTTATAATTTTCGATTTCATAAATAAACCTCCAAAAACTCTGTTAGTGCTTTGATTTTAATATGTTACAAAATAAATGTCAAGAAAAGTATTTTCTTACCGCTTTGACCTATTTAAATATTTTAAAGTTTAGTGTAGAATTACTCATAAGAAGAGATAACTAAAGGGGATATGATGAAAAAAATATTTTTCGCATTTTTTATATTATTGATTAGCACAAATATAACACTTGCCGGCGAAGGGTTGAACAAATACATATTGAATAACGGTCAAAACGTTATTATTAAAGAGGTTCACACTAATCCTATAGTAACTGTTGATACTTGGATTAAAACCGGATCTATAAACGAAGATGATTCAAACAACGGAGTATCACATTTCCTTGAACATTTATTTTTCCGCGGTTCAAAAAATCACGCTCCGGGGGAATTCGATCAGTTATTAGAAACAAAAGGAGCAGTAACTAACGCTGCAACAAGCAAAGATTACACCCACTACTACATAACAATCCCTTCAAAATTTTTTGATGACGCAATCGAATTACACTCAGACATGCTCTTAAATCCGTTATTGCCAAGAAAAGAGCTTGAAAAAGAACGCAAAGTTGTTATAGAAGAGATTGCAAAAGATGAAAATTCACCTCAACACGTTGTGTACGATAACTTAGTATCTATGATATATTCAACACATCCGTATAAACGTAAAGTTATAGGTAAAAAAGAAATTGTCGACAATATTCCGCGCGAAAAAATTATGGAATACTATAACAGATGGTATTTACCATCTAATATGACCACAGTAATTGTCGGGGATGTTAACAGTTCAGATGCTTTAGAAAAAGTAAAAAAACACTTTGGCTCAAATATAAACAAAACTCAAAAATCCTCATACCCTAAGGAAAAACCTTTAACTCAGCAAAAAAGAAAAATTGCACATTTAGACTCACAATCAGGCTATATGCTGATAGGATTTCGGGGAGTAAATATAAATAACCCTGATTCATACGCACTCGACGTTCTGGCTGCAATTTTAGGGGATGGAAAATCTTCCGTTTTTTATAAAAACATTAAAGACAAGCTCCAGCTTGCATTTTCAATCTCCGCATCTAATAGCGGTTTCAGAGATGACGGAATTTTTTATATTTCCGCAAACTTTACTCCGGAAAAATTAAACAAACTTGAGGATGAAATTTTTAAAGAAATTTCTTACATCCAAAACTACGGAGTAACTCCGGAACAGGTTTCACTGGCAAAAAATGTCATTGAGCGTGATACGTATTATGAAAGAGAATCCGTATCAAATATTGCACAAGAAATCGGATACGTTATGACAGTATCGGGCAACATATGCGTATACGAAGATTACGTAAAAAATATAAAAAAGGTTACACCAGAACAGGTAAAACGTGCCGCCATAAAATATCTGGGGAAAGAAAAATCCGCAGTATCAATAGTGCTGCCAAACTCTTCCGGCGAAGTTAAAGCTTCTGTAACAACAAAAAGTTCATATATTGAACCAAAATTAGTCAGCCAAAATAACGGCACATCTGAGTATGAATTATCAAACGGAGCAACAGTTTTATTGACTCCAAATACCTCTAACGAAATAGTTGGAATAACTATTTTTGCAAAGGGCGGAAATTTTCTTGAACCTAAATACGGAATCTCCAATATGACCGCATCTTCGATGTTAAAAGGTACAACTAACTATTCCGCTACGGAACTTGCCCGAATTCTTGAAGATAACGGCATAAAAATTGTGCCGTCAACTAAGTCTGATGCATTTGTAGTATCGGTTTTAACCACATCAAATCAGTATGATAAAACTTTAGAATTAATTTCAGAAGTACTAAACAATTCTACATTTCCTGACTCTGAAATTGATAAGGTAAAAAAAGAAAAACTCAACACAATAAAAAAATCCAGAGATATCCCTCTTAACCTTGCAATAGAAGGATACAAAGATTTGATTTTTGAAAATACTCCATACACTAATTCTACAATCTTGTTGGAAAAAAATATTCCGCAAATAACCTCACAAGATATCAAAAATTATTACGGTAAAATTTTTGAACCTAAAAATATCGTAATCTCAATAAATGGAAATGTTCCAAAGGAAAAAACGTTTGAAGCATTTTCTAATATGCTGACAACCAAAAACAATCCGGAGTTCTCATATCCACAAAAATCGGGTACAATAAAGCCTTTGACAAGTGTAAAACAGAGAATTAAACAAACATCTTCAACAAATACGGACTGGATACTTCTTGGGTGGCAAGTTGCAGGATTGGAGAACAAAAAAGACTATGCGGCATTACAGGTTATTGACTCCATCTTAGGAACAGGAATGAGCTCAAGATTATTTAAAAACCTAAGAGATCAAGAAGGACTTGCGTATCAACTGGGCTCAAGTTATTCAGCAAATGCGCTTGGCGGTGCATTTTTACTTTACATCGGCACAAACCCTGAAACTTACGAGAAATCGCTAAACGGATTAAAAAACGAAATTCAAGCTCTTAAAACAGTCTACGTAGGCTCAAAAGAACTTCAAGAGGCAAAAGACAAGCTAATCGGACATTTCATCTTATCCCTTGAAACAAACATGGATAAAGCCTCAACTCTTGGCTGGTTCCAAACCTCTGGTAATGGCTATAGATTTGTAAACGAATACGAAAAGCTTATTAATTCTGTTACGGAATCCGATATTATGCGTGTTGCTAACAAGTATTTTAAGGATAACGCATATATTCTCTCCGTAGTAAAAAAGTAAACACCTCTTTCAAATATAAAACTTTATAAATACATTTTAAAATGTATTCATTTTTGTAAAGAATAATTTTAAAATCTTTACATGTAAACATGTTTATTATTAAAATATGAAGTAAGAAGGAAGGATTTAATTTGTTAAATAATTACGAAAGTTTTGATAATTCCGAAACATCTTCAAGGAAGTCTGTTCTCGTTCAGGAAAGAGCGGGGCTTGTTGCAACTCATATGTATAAACAGTTTTTAGACTATCAGCATGCAACTGTTAACACAAATGAAATATTTGTGAAAATGATTGATACAATTCAGGAAGTTGTTGAAATTTTGAAAGAATCCTTCTCCTCTCGAGGAATTACCACCCAAAATATATATATTGATACGGATGCTCAAAAATCCGTAATCATTGTAAACATACTTTGGCACAAGATTAGTTTTACAACACGCTGCAATTTTCAACCGCAAGTATTGTACCGTTCAAATTTAAACCATCTGTTTTCAAACAGAATAATGGCTTTAAGAGGGAATTACAATGAAATTATGGCAGGGGTTACCGACCATAAAGAAGAAATGGAACGATTATTGGAAAATGATGTTGCATCCTTATTTGTTCCGGCAGAATCCACCCATAATGCTATATTGAAAATTAATCACCTCGGAGATAAAGAATTTCCGCTAAATCAAGCAGATGCCCCGAGAGAATTCGTACTAAAAGTAGTAGAAGCGGTTTGCGGCGGCGGATTTTATCATAAAGAAGGCTCCCTAAAAAGCTTTAATATATAATAAGAAACCTTTTGGATACTAGAATTTATTTCTTATAACGTATCTCAAATCCGCAAGCGGTCCGTTGAACGGATTTCTCAAGTGTACATAATATTTCTTTGCAAATGTTACCGGATACTTTGGCAGCCAAGTAAATTTTCTGATTATGTCAACAGAATCAACTCCGTATGCCAATATTAAGTCATCTATGGCTTCTTCATGCGCAGGAGAAATTGAAGATATTACCTTTATCATATAATCAGACGCCGTAAGAATAGAATATCCGGAAATTGCACCGGTATCCGCAACGATATCCGTAACTTTAAATTCATTATTTTTTCTGAGATTTTGAATAGTTTCCGGCATCGCCAGTTTTTCAACCGACACGTTATCAACTTCATACCAAGTTCCAAGATACTTAATTTTCATCACATCTTTTGACGGCATATAAATATCATCACAGATATTAGCAATTAAGATATTCCCCTTCAAATCAGAAACCCCGTATCTAAAATTTCTGTATGTCAAAAACATATTTCCGTTTAAAAGGTCAATTGAGTTATACATAGGAGGTAATATTTCCTCGCCGTACTCGTTATAAATACCAAAATCGTTGTCATTACCAAGTTTAATATATCTTCCGAGAATTCTCTCGACATGCCTGTATTTAGGCTGAATTAGCCATTCACCTTTGGAATTCATTAAGCCGTACTTGCTTTTCTTTTGAACAATCCATCCGCGCATGCCTGTCATGACCATTTTCTTATAAATCGCAGGAACAACTATATTACCTGAGCGGTCTTTTAAACCGTAAAGATTTTTTTCACAGAAAACCACAACATCACGTTCCTGCTGAGCCGCTGTATAAAATACCGGAGCATCTAAGACTTTTTCCTTAGGAAAAGAATACATTGATGCCGGAATGTTTTCTTCCAAAGGGATACTTACACCTTCCGGCAAATTATCATCAGCCGCCCAAACCGGCACACATAACATACATATTAAAACAAGTAACAATTTCCTCATGGTTATATGATAGCATAAAACTTTTTATGTGGTACAATGATTTTAAGGTGAGATTGGGATATTGAAAAAAAGTATCGTAAAATTAATTATAGGAATATTTGTAACCGGTGCAATTGCAGTCGGATTAGTACTTATCGGCTATCTTAAAGGGTTGCCGTATGCAGTATCTCACCCAAAGGTAATTGAATTTGCGAAAACAACCGCAAAAAAATATGTTGGCGCAGAACTTGACATTGAAAACCCTCATCTGCATACCGAATTATCTCCGAAAATAGATTTTGGAGTAAAAAGACTTTACCTGACAAAAGACGGGAAAAAGATTGTTGAATTAAACAATTTTAACTCTTCATTTTCATTTGCAAAAATATTTACAAAAACAATTATAATAAACAAACTTGTTGCAGAAAATATATACGTAGATGTAAACGAAGTTGAAAAAATTATTCCTAAAGAAAAAGAAAAGAAAGAAAAGAGCGACTGGAACGTAGATGTATATAATGCACTTTTTGGCGTCAGAACTGTAGAAGTATTATACACTCTTCAGCCGGACACCAATATCCACCTCAAAGGTAAACATATAGGGGTAAATAACGCAGAAAAAATTAAACGTAATCTATATTTTCAATTACTTGCAGATATTTCAAGAAAAGGTAATCATGTTACACTTGAACTGAATGACAGTGGTAAAGTATATTTTCAAGATAAAAAATTTCACGTAGATAGCTGCCCGCTAAGAATTAATAATTCTAATATATTTATTAATCTGCTTGCTGATAAAAAACGAAATCTGGATATAGAAATATTCTCGCATAACTTAAAATTGAACGACGTAATAGATTTTCTAAATACTCAAATAATTGAGAATAACGTATATGAAACCCTAGCATATTTTGACAATATCAGAGGAACAATAGATTTTAAATTTAAGATTAAAAACAACAAGTATAGCGGGAATTTTAAATTAAACAGACTGGATTTCAGGGTTTTGCCTGTAGACAAATTGCCGGTTACACTCACCAAAGGAAATATTGAACTGGATGAGAGTAAAGTTGTCTTAACCGGTTTTGAAGGATATTACGACAACGATTTAAAGAACAAAATGGACTTTCACGGCACAGTAAAAGATTACCTCAAAACAATGGATACCGACCTTGTGGGTAACGCTATTGCACGAGGCGGATTTTTCAGAAGCCACCTGACTAAAATGACAGGCACAAAACTGGATATGGTAGGGGAAGCTCCAACCAGAGTCATGCTCAAATCAAAAAATAATATCATGGATATTGTTTGGTTATTTATGTTAAAACCCGGAGAAAATATAAAAGTTGCGGAAGATTTTCTTCCCTTTGGTGAATCATTGAGAGTTATGGCATCAAAAATGCACCTTGAAAATATGATTTTAGACATAACTTCAATGGATTGTTATATTGCCCCTAAGGGTGAAAAATTAGGGAAACGTGATCCTAAGGCAAAACGTCCGGATCCAATATTCAGACTCAGAAGCCGCGTAGATATTGCAAATAACAATTACGTAAAGTTCATCGGTTTTGAGATACCAAACCCGCTTCCGAGTGAATTTTTGAATGTTATCCTTAAACAAGACATGTTTAAACGAGGAAAAATAAGCGGTAAACTTTTGATTGACAATTCGGGAAAATTCCCTACTCTGGACGGATCTTTGAATATGGATAGAGTTATTATTCCGTCTCAAAAAACATTTATCAAAGAAGCAGTTCTTAACGCTAAAGATAATATAATTAAGCTGACGGCTCATGGCGGATACAAGAGAGCCAAATATGACTTTACGGCAGATGTATTAAATGAAATAAAAATGCCGATTGTCGTAAAAGATGTAAATTTAGCTCTTGAACACTTGGATATATACCAGCTTCTTGAAAATTCAAGCGGCGAGCATCCGACATCTGACAACACTATTTCTACAGATACCAGAGAAGTAAAGTTAGATGAAAATTCAGGCGATTTTGATTTAAGTAACTTAATTATTGAAAAAGGTCGTTTCCATTTGGATAAGGGAGAGTACAAAGAAATAAACTTTGCAAATCTTGATGCGGATTTGGCACTTGATAAAAACAGTATATTGGAAGTTAAGTCTAATAGATTTGATATTGCTGACGGCCAGTCCTCACTTAAAGTAAACTGCGATTTAAAAAATCAAAAATACAATGTGTGGTTAGGATTATTAAATGTTAATTCAAATACCATGGCAAAAGCTCTGCTTGGAGTAGACGGCGAAATCTCAGGAAAAACCAGCGGATTACTTGAACTTAGTACTGATAGCACAATGAAATTAAGCGGTAATATTAAGTTTATGATATCTGAAGGCAAAATCGAAAAAGTAGGGTTAGTAGAATATGTACTCAAATTCGCTGCACTCTTTAGAAATCCGATTACAATGATTAGTCCCGGAATTTTTGCAGATATCCTCAATATACCAAAGGGTGATTTTGAAAAAATTACCGGAACTATTGAGCTAAAAGACAATGTTGCAAGAATGATAAGAATAAAATCATACTCGCCTCAGCTAAGCACGTACATAATCGGAAGATATAACCTTGATAACAGCGATACATCTTTAAGAATTTACACTAAATTTTCAAACGCTAAAAATAAAGGCTTCGCAGGCTTCTTACGAAATCTCTCGCTAAATTCAATAGCTACAAGAATACCGTTCAGCAGCCGAAATGATGCAAATTACTATGAAATAGAATTGAAAGAACTTCCGGAAATAGAGGCTAATGAAAAAGATTGCCAGATATTTTTAACTAAAGTAGAAGGGGATGTAGAACATAACAACTACATTTCGTCCCTTAAAAAAATCAAGTAATTAATACTTTATAAACTGCTTTTTGGGTTTTTGTGATTGAGCAGACGGAGCAGAATTATAAAAATCACCGTTACTAATACCCATAAGCATTTTAGGGTATTCAATAATATAAAAAAACGGCATGCTTATTATTGATAGAAAATTCCGTCCGGAATCACAGGAACAAGACGGTGTTGAGTCCGAATTAACCTGAACAACCTGAAAACTCTTCTCCAATATTATACCTATAACACCACCCAAAAGAAGAAGTAGTATCAAAATAATTAATGCTTTTATTTTTTCATTATCTTCTTTTTTCATCTACAGACAATTCTTTCTTCGCACGTTTCCATAACTCGTCATATTCTTCAAACGAATATTCAGTCAAAGGCTTTTCTGCCAGTTCTTCCATTTTTCTAAATCTAGTCATAAATTTTTTATTTGCCATTAACAGTGCCTGCTCGGCATCAATCTTATTCCAACGTGCAAGATTAACAGTCGCAAAAAGGATATCACCAAACTCTTCTTCCATATGTTCTCTATTTTGCTCTTTTTCAGCTTCCTTAAACTCTTGGAATTCAGACATTATACAATCATACAATGAATTTTCATCAGGCCATTCAAATCCGGTTTTAACAGCTTTCTTGCTAATTTTTTGAGCACTCATCAACGCTGACTGAGCCTTAGAAATTCCATCCATTGCAGATTTTCTGTACGTTTTTTCTTCTTGCTTAAGTTTATCCCAATTTACAACCACATCATCAGCAGACTTAACCTTAGCATCACCAAATACGTGCGGATGTCTGTGTATAAGTTTTTCTTTCAACTCACGAGAGACATCTTCAATATCAAAAGCACCTTCTTCCGAAGCAATCTGGGCATGAAGTACAACTTGTAATAAAACATCTCCGAGTTCCTCTTTTAAATTATTCATATCACCGCTATCAATAGCATCAACAGCCTCATAAGCTTCTTCAAGCATATTAGGTTTTAAAGACTTATGGGTTTGTTCTCTATCCCAAGGGCATCCGTCAGGTGCCCTAAGCCTTGATATAACCTCAACTAACTCTTTGAATTCTTTTGTTTCCATAGTTACATTTTAGCATAAAATATCAAACAAAAGTATAATATTTTTTCAAAATAATCCTCCAAAAGGTTGATGGATATATAAAATGGTGTGCTATTCTATAATGTGTAAAGTTTTTATATGTGAGAAAGAAAGGATTATTAGAATGGCAAATTCATTTAAGATTGGAAATGTTATCCCACGCCTTTTTAATGGTAGTAAGTATGAGACAGATGTATCAAGAATATCAAACAAAATAGCATCAACCGGTACATCAAATCCGTTTAGAGTAAATGTCTTGACAGCAGATGTATTTGAGACGACAGCACTTAGCGGAACCGAAACAAAGTCTTCAACTATTTCAAAAATCAAAAGAATGGCTTCAACATTCGTAGGCTCAATCGGAGATGCATTCCCAACATTCAGAAAAGGGATTGAAAGCATCGCATCATTCTGCGGAAGAGTTAAAAACGGAATTTCCGGTTTTTGGAATTTCTTAAATGAAACAAAAATTCCAAGCATAACAGATGCAGGAAGAGCAATAAAAGCGAGATGGGACGAAGCAAATTATACAAAAGAAGTAAACATGTACGCATCAAAACCTGTCTCAGAAATAAAAGACATGTTTATAAACGAGTTGAGTCTGAGTACAGCTGCGTAGGAGGGATTTAAGATATGAATATGGACAAAGTAAGAAAAATTATTGATGCATTATCAATACACACAGATCCTGAGTCAATCAACGTATTAAATGAAGTCGGAACAAATTCTTCAGTTGACACAGTAAGAGAATTGACCTCAAGAGCATTAGTAAAGAAGAATGTACACGATTCATTGGAAGTAGTTATTGCAAATCAAGGAAAAGGTATCAATGACTTAAGCACAGTAGTTGCAATGAGTACAATAAACGAATTGCTGTCATTAGAAGATAAGACAGAAGCAATCAATATATTGGAAGATACAGTAAACAACCATTCTGAAGAAGATGTAAGGGACAATGCACGTTCGGTAAAAGCACTGATGGCATTGAGCTGCTAGGGAATTTGCTATTTTAATGTGATTTTATATAATAAGAAGAAATTCGCCGGATAAATGGGCGAATTTCTTTTTATGATTATTCGGTTTGAACGGACAAATTCATCAATTCAATATCATCGTAATCGATACGGACCTTGTTGAACTGATTAACACCTGTTTGAATAGCAATTTCATTAACATCATCCGGTCTTATGAGGGATTTTGGAAGTTTAATTTTTTGGTTATCCCCATTAAGTTTAATTTGGGCAATTTTTTTACCGTTAAAAAACACCTCGGGCGGACTGGAATAGGTAGATATATTATTTTGTTTCATCTGGTGTGCCATCTGGGTATCAACCCCAATAATAGAACCAATAACCAAATAATTATCGTAATTAAGCGTATTTGCGGTCATCTTAAAATGTTTAACATAGGTAGGACCGATAGATTTAAGCTTAAATTCGGAAGAATTAGCAGAACCTTCAGAAAAGGTATCATCCCCGAGGTGAAGCATATCATCATCAATAACGACATCCATAACATCGGTTTTTTGAATACCGAGAATCATAGGTCTTGAGGCAATATTTTTATCAATAGTAACGGAAAACGGTCTGTATCCGTCTTTTTGAACAGACATAATAGTATCACCGTTAACAGTAGCGTTCAGAGAAAATGTACCTCTTTCATCGGTTTTAGTCTTATAACCCAGCTGAGGGATGGAGATAACCGCA
Source organism: uncultured bacterium (assembly GCA_900320675.1). Lineage (GTDB taxonomy): Bacteria > Cyanobacteriota > Vampirovibrionia > Gastranaerophilales > Gastranaerophilaceae > UBA1221. The sequence goes on along the minus strand of ONTD01000062.1, from coordinate 408 downwards.
CCTTCGACAGGAGCATTAGTTTTAGCATCAACAACCTGATTACCCTGACCTATTTCGGATACACCACCGGTAAGGGGTGCGGCAAAGGTGTTTACCGAGCTAAGTAAAATTATCGCTGCCAATAGAGATAAAAAATTTTTCATAAAACCTCATTTCTGATTACAAAAGTAGTTTAAAAAAAACACGAAACAAATTTTTCAGACTACTAACTATATTTTAAGGATATTCAAAAAAAAGTAAAGATTTTAACCAATCGTATAAAATGAGTTGAAATTTATTTTGTTTTTGATAAGATAGAGATACGGCGAACAAGTAATCACAAAACAAGCCGAAGTGATGAAATTGGTAGACGTGCCAGACTCAAAATCTGGTGTGGTTCACCCCACGTGCCGGTTCGACTCCGGCCTT
>ONTD01000023.1 GCA_900320675.1 uncultured bacterium | reverse complement strand
TTTTTTAATTCCTTATTAATGTATCTTGTTATTTTTCTATCTTTGATATTTTCCAATCCGCCGTCAAACGTAATGAAAAAATCTATGGTATTTTGCGGCAAATAGTATTTTACTGTTTCTATAATTTTACTTGTAACAGTAGCCAAATAAGGATTTTTAATTAGAGATAAAACATTTTCTGTACGGTTCTTTACGAAACTTTTTTCGTTCCCTAAATTATGTACTTTTGAAACGTGTTCAATGAAATTTGGCAAATTTGCTCCCATTGAAATATTCTGTCTGTTTTTTTTAGTATTTATCGTATTATGTGTATAAAAATCTACTCGCATTATTCCCTCATTATACATAAAATGCGTGAATAAAAATTTTTGCTAAATTAATTATTGCATAACTCTTTTGATCATCCGGTAAGAGCGTTGAAATGGCGGAATAAAACAGAAAATTATGAAACACTTAATCAATCAATGTAAATCGTAAGGTACCTTTATCATCAACAATTTCATTCCACATTTTGTATGGTCTTACCCAAGTGTCGCCTGTTTTTAAGGGGGTGTATATAATCATGTCTTCCAGTGTTTCTGAGTGTTTTGCAAAACCTAAAACCTTATATAAATTCCCTTTAAAGTGGCGATAAGTTTTTCCGATTTCTATTTTTTGCATTGCAACCTCCATACATGTATGATAATTCAAAAAATTTTAATATTTATTATATATTAAATTTCCGTAAAAAATAGAGAAAAATGGGAATATGTATGCTAAAATTTAAATCAAGGCATGGAAAAACTATGTAAATCATAGATGAAAAGGATGGAATAATTTGGATATAAATTCAATATTAACACTGATAGGCGGATTGGCATTCTTCTTATACGGTATATCAATAATGTCGGGGGGATTAGAGAAGGTCGCCGGAGGCAGACTGGAAAAATTGCTGAAAAAAATGACATCAAATCCTTTAAAGGGTTTTGCATTGGGTGCCGGTATAACAGCAATAATACAGTCCTCATCTGCTGTTACGGTTATGCTTATCGGACTTGTTAATTCCGGTATAATGCAATTACATCAAACTGTCAGTGTTATTATCGGAGCAAACGTAGGAACTACAATTACGGCATGGTTGTTAAGTTTGACAGGCATACAAGAAAGTGCAGGATTTATATTTAAACTGTTAAAGCCCGAATCATTTTCTCCAATATTGGCGATGATTGGAGTCTTAATGTTTATGTCTTCCAAAAGCAATCGCCGCAGGAGTATAGGTTCTGTTCTGTTAGGATTTGCTATATTAATGACCGGAATGGGATTTATGGCCGGTGCAATGGCTCCTTTGGCTGAAATTCCGGGATTTCAAAAAGCGATGGTTGCATTTTCTAATCCGTTTTTAGGTTTTATTGTTGGTATGGCTTTAACAATGGTAATTCAAAGTTCATCTGCATCAATAGGTATTTTGCAGGCGTTAACTCTTGTTGGCGGAGTCTCATGGGGCGTTGCGGTTCCGGTTATTCTCGGTCAAAACCTTGGGACTTGTATATCGGCAATTATAGCGAGTATTGGAGTAAATACCAATGCCAGGAGAGTTGCAGGAGTGCATGTTGTATATAATATTCTAAGTGTCGGGTTTTTCTTCCCTCTGTTTTTAATATCCAGTATTTTTATAAGAAATACCTTATTAGCAAATGATATTACTCCTTTTGGGGTTGCAATATTCCATACTATATATAATATATTTACGGCAATTGTATTGTTCCCTTGCGGAAGATTAATTGAAAAAATCACAATAAAGATGATACCTGAGAGCAAATCAGATACTGAAAATAAAGTATTACTTGATGAAAGATTGTTGACGGTTCCGTCTTTAGCAATAGCTGAATGTTACAGAAAAACTATAGATATGGCAGACCTTTCTCAGTTCAATTTTATTTATGCTTCAAAAATGTTAAAGAGTTACCATCAGAAGAAAGCTGAGCAAATAGTTGAAAATGAAACAAAAATTGATACATATGAAGATAAATTGGGTTCATTTTTGTTAAAATTGTCAGGTAAAGAATTAACTGAGGAAGATAACAATAAGATTTCTCAAATCCTTCTAACGATTGGTGAGTACGAGAGAATAGGCGATCACGCAAGTAATATTTTGAAGGTTGCGGAAAAATTTAGAGAGTCTGAAAAAAAATTATCTGACGAAGCGATTGGCGAATTGAAAATTATAGTCAATGCTGTCTCGGAAATTTTAAGTATGTCAATAGAGGCATACAAAACGGAAAATCTCGAGTTAGCTATGAAAGTTGAACCTTTAGAAGCGGTTATTAAAAAAGGTGTAAGAAGAGCTAAGAATAACCATATTCAACGTTTGAAAGAAGGACAGTGCAGTGCGGAAGTAAGTTTTTTGTTTTCGGATTTGTTGAACGATTTAAGAAGAATTGCCGCTCATTGCGGGAATATTGCGACAAGCGTTATTCAATTGTATGATTCAGCATTTGATAAACACGAATATAGCCACAGAAACAAAGAAGAAGATGAGGAATTTACAAATAGGTATAAAGATTACAAATCAAGGTACAGAGTTCGCAAAAAGGAACAAAATACCGAAATAAAAGCCTAATATGTTTACTGCTTTTTTGGGGTAAATATAATTTAATCGTTTAATTACTTTCTGTATTTAGTATGGCAAATTTTTCGTTATCTGATTTTGCGTTATTTTCGTCGCCGATTTTTTGATAGATAATTGAACGATCCATATAGTATTCTTTTTTGTTTGGATTTAAATCAATCGCTTTTGAATAATCTGCAATCGCTCCGGTGTAGTCTTGCATATAGTCTTTCGAACGAGCTCTTAGAGAGTATAGTTCAGTTTTATCGGGATTTAGTTCGATTGCTTTATTTATTACGGATAGCGATTGTTCATATTGCTTTAGTTGTATGTAGGATAACCATTGTTTTTGGTAAATTGAGTTTAATTTTGTATTATCAACACCGTAAGATATAAGTTTATTTGAATCGTCTATGACTGCTTGATAGTCATTTAATTCCATGTTTATTAATATTCTGTGTTCTAAAAAAGTAATATTGTCGGGGTAAAGTGATATTGCTTTATCGCATCTTTCAAGTGCTTCTTTGTATTTATGTGATGCGTATAATCCCAGTATTTCTGATGTTTCTGTAACTTTTTGCAATTCTGTGTCATTTTCGCTTACGATATTTGATTTCTTTTTAACAAAAAATGAATTTCCGGCAATTACCAGAATCAATCCAACTATAACATAGCATAATTTTATCATTTATACCCCCTTATGATAACTCTCTTATAAGTTCTTGGGCTTCTTCAAATTCCGGTGAAATCTCAACGGTTTTTTCTAAATATTCCAGTGCTTTATCTGTATTCCCAAGTCCTTTTTCACATTTTGCAAGCCAACAGAGAACATTGATGTTATTTTCACTTTCTTTTAATATACTTGTAAATATATTTTTCGCTTGTGCATAGTCTTCCATTTCGTAATAGCATAGAGCAAGCAAGTTTTTAGTTTCGATATTATCATCCATTTCATAGGATTTAATAAGATATCTTTTTGATTCTTCATAATCCTTTCTTAAATACTCAATTTTACCGGCAATATATAGGAAAAACGGATTTTGTACCGAATGCGATATGGCATTTTTGATTTGTTCCAAAGCTATGTCATATTCATTTAAGAAAATCTTATTTAATGCTGAAAATGCATATGTTGAATATGCTCTCGGGTTAATTGTCAGAGCTTTAGCATAATATTCGTCTGCTTGTTTAAATTCAGAGGTTGAGTGCAGAAAATTTGCATATTCACTTAATATTTTGTCGTTTTCCGGTTCAATATTTAAAGCTTGTTCAAACTCGTCTTTTGCGTAGTCGAGCAGTCTTTTACTCAGATAAATTACGCCTAAATCCTTATGTGCAACGGCATAATCAGGTTTCAGCTGAATTACCTTTTTAAGAATTTTTTCAGCCTTATCTGTATCTTTCAATAAAATACATATATGTGCAAATTCATAATATACTTCAAATCCGACATTTCCAAGCAATATTAGTCTTTCATAAATTTCTTTTGCCAGCAGCGGTTGATTTGTCTTTAAAAATATATTTGCAAGTTTTCTGGACATTGAAACTGATTTTGGATTTAGGGCAACCAATCTTGCTAAGATATTTATAGCGTACTTATAATCCCCAACCTGTTCATAACAGCAAGCTAAATTATATTGGTATGTTTGTTTTTCCGGATGATGTGTTGCAAGTATTTTATAATGTTCTATAGCTTTTTCCCACTTGCTGATTTTTACTTCCGAAAGAGCCAGTGCTGTTAAATATGTATCACTCGGTTCAATAAAATATGCTTTTTCAAAATATTCGCAAGCTTCTTTATGCTTGTTCTGTATTTGTAGTATAGAAGCGATATTGAAGTATGTAAGTGAATTTTCCGGATCAAGTTCGCTTGCTTTATGAAAATTCTCATATGCTTGTTCCATATTGCCGATTGTTAAATATGCAGTACCAAGATTATTATATATTTGAGCATGATCCGGTTTTAATTCAAGTGCTTTTTCAAGGTATTTTACACTTTCCTCAAAATTTTTCTTTGACATGTGTGCAGTACCGATAATATAGTATAGGCTGTAGTCATCCTTATCAAACTCTAAAGCTTTTTTACCGTATTCAATTGCTAAATCTTCTTCTCCTGTTCTTATATATATTATACAAAGGCATTTATACGCTTCAATTTCTTGTTCTCTAAGTTTTATAACTTCTTTGTATGCCGTTATAGCGTGTAAAACTTCATCGCAATTGTCATAAGCCATTGCCAGATACATCCAGCTTGTCGCATCTTCAGGATTGTACTTTACGACGGTTTCAAAATTGTTTTTTGCCGAACCGAAATCTTCAAGATTTATATTGCATAGTCCCAATAATTTTATTGCTTCAAGGTTCTTTTCATCATTGGTATCAATGTTTGCAAGTACATCTTTTGCTTCTTTAAATTTTTTATCTCCGACTAAATTTGTAGCTTCATTCAAATATTCATTGTTCATTTTTAATATTCCTGATTAATTTTTTCTATATCTGATTTATTGTTGTTTCGTATTTTTTCAATATTTGCAGTTTCTGTATTGATTTTATTTTCTATAATTTCCTTATCCTCAGGATTTGGTCCTATACTTCTCGATGAGTATCCCGAGAAAATCGGCAGCATAATAATAAGTAATACTCCTATTACCAGTATCGCTAATAACATACCTGCCATTCCATATCCCTTTTTTGATAACATATAATTACCCTCTATAATCTGTTTTTATCTATAAAAGAAATTACTGCATCTTCCATATTTGTCGGAGTTTCAAGAGAATCTCCATATAAATCTTTGTTGTTTGGTTTTGGAAATTTGGACAGAGAATATTGTCTGTACGCATTCAATCCAATCCAAATAACAAGAAGTGAAAGGATTACCGAACCCATAGAGATTGCAAATTTTATCAGTACTGTTTTAAGCGGAATAACAGAAGTTCCTACTTCTCCGTCTGCAAAACAAAAACCCGTACTTGCCGCATATAGCAGCAAGCACGGTATGAATTTATTTTTTAACTTTATTATATTATTCTTAAACATATTCCTTATTCTTCAGTTTCTTTTTTGGTAGATTTTCTAACCCTTTTTGAAGTACCTCGGTTTGGTCTTCTTGTTCTTTTTGGTTTTTCCTCTTCTGTTTTAGTTTCAGGTAAAACCGTTTGTTCAGTTTGTTCATTTGGGGTTTCCGCTTTTTTCGGTTGAGTTTTTCTTGAACGTCCTCTGCCGCGTTTAGGTTTTGCAGCGGTTTCTTCTTGAGGATTTGTTATTACGTCCTCTGTCGGATTTACTTCAACATTTTCAACTATTTCAGGTTTTATCTCTTCGTTTGGCTTAAGAACGGTTTGAGCAGTTTGAACATCTTCGGTAACTACTAAAGGAGTTTCAACTTTATCACCTTGCGGTTTTTCAAATTTACTTCTTCTGTTTCGTTTTTTATTTTTACTGCGATTTTCCATTTCTTGTGAACCTACTACAGAAGGGTTTTCCACTTCAATATTTACAGGTTTGATTTCCTGAGACTCTGCATTTTGTGAAATTTCTTCACTTGGTTTTTGTTGATTATTGTTTTTGCCGTTGGAATTTTTCTTGAAATTATTCATCGGTAATTTTAGTTTTGCAGCTTTTGCTCTGTATTCTCCTTCTGCAGTCGGTGTTGCAAAGTTGAAGTCAACCATTGAATATCCGCTGCCTTGGCAGTGAGGACATTTTTTTGTAAATATTTCCGATAAACTTTGTCCTTGGCGATGTCTTGTAAGTTCTACAAGTCCTAAATCCGACAACTGACCTACTTGAGGTTTTGCCTTGTCCGGTTCAAGTGCAATCTCTAATTCTTCCATCATAGCAAGCTTATCAGCTCTTGTCATCATATCAATAAAGTCTATAATTATCATTCCGCCGATATTTCTTAATCTCAATTGTCTTGCTATTTCGTGGACGGCTTCAAGATTTGTTTTTAAAATGGTTTCATCCTGTGTGGCAGAACTTACGAATTTACCGCTGTTAACATCTATTACGGTTAAAGCTTCGGTTTGTTGTATAAATAAATATCCGCCGGATGGCATGTTAACTTTAATGTTTAAAGCTGCTTTGATTTCTTTATGAATATCCATTGCAACGAGTAACGGTTCTGTTCCTTTATAAAGGTTGACATTTATATTTTTATTTATGTGCCAATTTTGAAGGATGTTTTGAACCCTGCTCAATGCAAAAGGTGTATCAACAATGATTTCTTTTGTATCTTCGGTGCAAGCTTCACGTATAACTCTATACAAAAGGTCTTGATCTCTGTATATTAAATTTGGCGGAGTCATTGTTTCTGCTGATGTAATTATGTTATTCCATTTTTCAAGCAAAATTTCCAAATCTTCCTGAATGTCAGCTTCTGATTGCCCCTCAGCTTCAGTTCTGATAATAACACCAACTCCTACAGGTTTAATCAAGTTTAGTATAGATTTTAATCTTGCGCGTTCTTTTGAACTTTCGATTTTCTTACTTACGCTGACTCCCGGTTCATTTGGCATTAATACCAAAAATCTCCCCGGTAAACTTATCTGAGTTGTAACCCTTGGTCCTTTGTGTCCTGTCGGTTCTTTCACAACTTGTACTACAAGTTTCTGCTTAGGAGATAATTTATCTTTTAAAGTGCCTTTACCCATTACATCCTGAGCGTGTAAAAATCCCATTTTGTCGGTTCCTACATTGACAAAAGCTGCATCTATACTTGGTAAAATATTATCAACTGTTGCTAAATATACATCACCCAATAATACTTCACCTCTGTGAATGAAGAAATCCGTTACTTTTCCGTTTTCAAGAACCGCCGCAATGTTGTCTCTTTCTGCGATTACAATTCTTTGTCCTTGTTCTTTCAAATTCTTGTTTCTGTCGTTTGCCATTTCAAATCCTTTTAACCATTATAACTCTCTTAACTCTTCGTCAAAGAACTTCGTTCTTGTGATATCAAATACCGTCTCAGCTTCTATCAAATTCATTAAAACATCTGCTCTCAAAGCCGGTATGTCAGTTCCTTGACCGGTTTTTAAAATTATGAATAAACAATCACCTTCAAATCTGTACGATTTTATTGCCGGTTTTATGTCTATTTTTTTTATTAAACCTTTTTTGTTTTTCTTCTCGATAAAAATTTTTTCGGAAGATAAAACTCTGTTTGTATTATACTTCAAATTTTCGAAATCGTAAAGTTTTTTATTGAAAACCGATATTTTATATTCTGCCCAGCAGGCAGTATTGTCAATAGCTTTAGTTGATTTGTCTATTTTGGAAATACATATTACTTTACATTCTTTAGGTAGTACCTGTTCTAATATTTCTTTAAGCTTATTTATGGGAATATCTTCATATAACTCGATATCAACCAATTCCCCTTCGCTTTGAGCAAACAGTGGAAGTGCAACCCCCATAGATATTTTCATTGTAGGGTTAAATCCTTGAGAAAATGCGACTTTTAGGTTCGTTCTGGAAATAGCTTTGAGAAAAGTGTTTTGCCAGTCCAAATGTGAAAAATATCTCAAAATGCCGGTTTTTGTTAATTTAATTCTGTATTTGTGAACAGCCGGAAGGTTTTGTTGAGTACCATCTCTGGGATCTCTTTTAATCGGAGGTTTGTATTCGCCGGATGCTTTAAATTCTTTTGCCATAACCTTTTTAGTTTTAAAATTTGTGCAAACGCCGCAATTTACGCATCTTGTTTGACAAGTAGGAACAATATGTAATTCGTTTGGAGATTGGCTATCAGGAAGGTTTTCAGGCTTAAATGCTTCATTGTATTCATTTATAAGCCAGCTTTTATTCACCCCGATATCAATGAAATCCCAAGGCAATTCATCTTCTCTTGAATACTCTTTTTGTGCAAGTCCCGCTAAATTGATATTTAAATCTTGTGCGGTTTTACTCCAAATATCTTCTTTGAAGTATTCGCCCCAAGCATCAAGATAACATCCTCTTTTGTATAATTCTTCTACATATCTGCATAAACTGTCGTCGCCGCGTGTTAGTACCGCTTCAATTTGCGAAACTGATTGTTCGTGATAATTTATTTTTACCCCTTTAATATTTTTAATCTGTTCTTTCAGGTATTTGATGTGTTCGGTTACTTTATCAAGAGGCATTTGAGGACACCATTGGAACGGTGTAAAAGGTTTCGGAACAAATATTGACAAAGTGCAAGTAATTTCCATTCCGTGTTTTAAGCCCTTTTCTTTTTTAATTCCTACACATCTGTAGCGAATTTTTCTGAACAATTCAGCCATTTCGTCCATATCTTTAAGCGTTTCTGTAGGCAGACCGCAAATAAAATAAAATTTAACCCTTGACCAGCCGTTTTCATATAATGTTGCAACTGCGTCAATTATCATATCTTCTGTTATATTTTTTTTGATAACATCTCTAAGCCTTTGAGAACCCGCTTCCGGTGCAAGTGTCATAGTTGATTTTCTTACACTTTGTACAAGGTTTGCAAGTTCTAAGTTAAATCCGTCAATACGTTGACTCGGTAGAGAAACTGAAACTTTCTTCTTATCAAAGTCAACGGATAATTCTTTTATTGTCTCGTTTATGTTTGCGTAATCATTTGAAGATAGTGATAGCAAGGAGTACTCATCGTAACCTGTATTTTTTACAAGCTCTTTTGCAATTTTTATAATCTCTTCACTTTCTCTTTCTCTAATGGGAAGAGTAACGTGCCCCGGTTGGCAAAAACGGCACATTCTTCCGCAGCCCCTTCGGATTTCTACAACGGCTCTGTCTTGAACTGAGGACGAAAATGGTATAGGATATGCTTTTAAAGCGTTATCATAGGTTAATTGTGCTATTCTTTTTTTTACTTTTCCGCCGGTAAGTTTTGACCATCTGCCGCAGTTTTCCCCTTCACATAAAGCTTTTATTCTTTCTTCGCGCGGTAACCCCTTTGTTTTTTCAAGGATTTCGCAAGTCTCTATAATTGAATCTTCGCCGTCTCCAATCATAAATACGTCAATAAAATCCGCTAAAGGCAACGGATTAAACGCACAAGGACCGCCTGCCATAATTATCGGATCACTGTCTGAGCGCATATCATTTCGGTATGGGATTTTAGCCATCTCAAGCATTTTTAACACAGTAGGATATGCCATTTCATATTGCAAAGAAAACCCTACTGCATCAAAATCTTTTATCGGACGTTTGCTTTCCAAGCCATATAATATTTCAGGATTAAAATCAGGTTCGGGTGCATATGCCCTATCACACATATATTCGTTCTGTTCGTTAATAAGTCCGTACAAAATACGAACCCCCAAATTACTTATTCCGATTTCATATTTATCAGGAAAACAGAACGCATAACGGACTTTTGCCTTATCAAAATCTTTATTATATGATAAAAATTCTCCGCCTACATATTGATAAGGTTTTGTGCAGTGATATAAAGCTTCGTGATACTTCTCGAAAAACGTGTCCATACCTTGATTATAATATAAAAAACGCTATTAATAAATAATTTTACATTTCAAAATTATTTTTTCGCACTTTTATCTGCTAATTCACTATCGACACGTAAAAATACAGGTTTTATATCTTCTTTTGCAATTAATTTTCCCGCCTTAATTTCGTCTGTAGTGATATCATCAAGTTTTTTGGTTATATCGTAAGAAAGCTGTTTTGCCATTTCTGAAGCGATATTTGGACAATATGGGTAAATCAAAGAAGAAATTATGCACATTACTTCCAGTACTGTTGTAAGTACTTGACCGCATTCTGTCATTTTTCCTTCTTTTGCTAATGTCCAAGGAGCGTTATCCGTAACGTATTTATTTGCATTGTCAACTATAGACATTATTTCCAATGCCGCTTCGGATATTTCAAAATGATTAAAGTGGTTTTCTACGACTTTGATTTTGCCTAAGCTTTCTTTAATTAAACTCAATGAACCGTTTACCAGTTCCGGATTTTTTGTAACGAAGAATTCTTCTTTAACTTCTCCGTCAAAATATTTAACCAGCATTGAAAGAGTTCTGTTTAGTAAATTACCCATTGAATTTGCAAGATGTGCATTAACCTTTTCTTTAAAATCGTCATCGGAGTAATTTCCGTCTCTGCCGCATGGGGCTGATGTTGCCATATAATACCTGAAAGCATCCGGATGTTCTAATTCAAAAGTTTCTAATACAGATGTCGGAGAAACAACGTTGCCTAATGATTTAGACATTTTTGTTTCATCAATTGTAATCCAGCCGTGTGCAAAAATATGTTTTGGTAACGGTAGTTCTAACGCCATCAATATCCCAATCCAATAAATACTGTGGAATTTAAGAATATCTTTTCCGATAACATGGACATCTACCGGCCATAGTTCTTTAAACTGTTCTGTTGAACCGTCCGGATCATACCCTATTGCCGTAATATAATTTGATAATGCGTCAATCCAAACGTATATAGATTGGTCAGGATCGTCTAAAATATTAATACCCCAGCCGACATTTTCTTTTGAACGTGATACCGAAATATCCTGAATATCTTCTAACTGGTTTAAAACTTCGTTTACCCTGAATGAAGGAACTATAAAATCAGGATTTTCTTTTATGTGTTTGATAATTGCATCTTTGTATGCTGAAAGTTTAAAGAAATAATTTTCCTCTCTTACAATATCAGGTTTTTTTAAATGGTCGGGACAAAGTCCGTCTTCAGTTAAATCTTTAGGATTGAGGAAACATTCACAACCTTGGCAATACCATCCCTCATATTCATGCTTATAAATGTCGCCTTTGTCTTTCAACTTTTGGAAAATCTTTTGAACAATTTTTTCATGTTCTTCATCAGTCGTTCTTATGAATTTGTTATATTTAATATCCAAAGCTTTCCATGCATCTTTAAATTTCTGAGAATTCATATCGCACAATTCTTTTGGGGTAATTCCCTGTGAAGCTGCGGTTTTTTGAATTTTTATACCGTGTTCGTCAGTTCCTGTCAAAAAGAACATGTTATCTGTGCGTTGAGAATAATGTCTTGCGATGATATCAGTTAAAATTTTTTCGTAAGCATGTCCGATATGCGGTGCCCCGTTTACGTAATCTATTGCTGTTGTTAAATAATATTTATCCATAATTTTCTTAGTTCCTCTTAATTGTTATTTTAATGGTATCACAAACACAATTACAAACTCCCGACTAAACTCTCCTGTCTGATTTGTAAATCGTAGTTTTTAATATCATTATTTAAAGTTTTTTCTTGCCATTGTGTTTTGATTTCACACACAGGATCATCAAATTTTGTTATTCTGTGTATAAATGTATTTTTATCATCTGTTTTATAAGTAGAACATACAAGTTCATCATATAAGAAGGATTCTTTTATAAATTTTACGGTCAAATTTTTGAGGGAATGTTTATCCCTATAACCCTTGCTGATGGTAGATTCTGCAATATTAATGTAACTTTTGTTATTGACGTGATTGTTAAAATCTATGTCTCCGAGATTAATTTTATGTGTGTATTCACTGATTTTTTCTACAGGGATATCAAAACTAATCTTTGTATGTTCACCTAACATAAGTTTTTCATTAATCGGAAAGCATCCTGCAATCTTATCGATTGCAAGAGGACGATGTGTTTCAGTACTTAATATATACCAGCAGCTATTGCCTTTTGCAAAAGTTTTGCCTCTATGGGTTAATTCAAAATCAGCGTATAGACGGAGTTTTTTGAGTTCGGAAATCCATACGTTAACATCAATTTTTTCTGACCAAAACGGGGCATCTTCTTCAAATTCAACATTGAATTCCGATACAACCCAATACATATTATCATCTATGATATCAAAGGCTGCAATGTTTTTTGTCGTCATATATTGCGCAAAGCAATCCTGAAAAAACATTATAACTCCTATGGGTGTAAGTTTATAATCTATTGACATACAATCATTTGTAACAAAATAATTTTGGGAAAATATACTCATTTGTTGCTCCTGTTAGTATATTTATATATTATCACGAACAAATTAATTTGTTAGTAATTTTAAGCCTGTGATACCGCTTAATATGAGGAATATACAGAAAAACCGCATTACGCTTGAGGGTTCTTTGAATAATATAATACCTAAAATTACCGTGCCTAAGGTTCCTATCCCTGTCCATATTGCGTAAGCTGTTCCAAGAGGAATATTTTTTAAAGCAAGTGCCAGAAAATAAAAACTTGCAACCATCCCGATTATCGTTAATATGCTTATAATCAAATTGGAAAAACCATCGGAAAGCTTTAGTCCGATTGCCCACGACACTTCAAAAAATCCTGCTATTAATAAATATATCCAAGCCATATTTTTATCCTTTTATAATTAAAAAAGCCTCAAAGAAGATATGTATATCTCCCGGGCTTTTATCCTTCCGTGTACCTGCACTATATTACAGGCGTTTTCTCTCGGACCTGACCGCTTTGCTGCGCGGAACCCTAGAAAACTTTTCTATGCCATTATAGCATAAATATTCCACTTTATATAAAAATATGGTATACTTTCCTCTATGGATGAGAAGTTGAGAAAAGAATATTTTGAAAAAGCTTTTAAGCTGCATTCTGCCGGAAATATTGTTGAGGCAAAAAATTTATATTTAAAAATACTCGGTGAAAATTCTGATGACTATGAAGTGTTAAATCTTTTAGGAATGATTGAATTTCAGCAGAAAAATTTTTCTAAAGCGGAAGAATTTGTTAAAAAGGCAATTTCACTTAAGCCGGTCAGATATTTTTATGAGACTTTAGCTCATATTTATTTTCAGCAAAAAATTTATCAAAAAGAGCTTGAAACAAGATTGGAAGAAGAAAAATTTTTCGGATTGGATTTTGAGTTAGCTTTTGGGCTTGGGCTTGTTTATAAAAATCTTTTAAATTTCGAAAAATCTGAGTATTACTATTTAAAGGCGGCGGATTTAGAACCAAATTCCCGTGATGTGTATTTCAATCTCGCAAACTTGTACACACTTTTTCACATACCGGCAAAAGCCAAAGAGTATTACCTAAAATGTTTGGAAATAAACCCTGATGACAGAGAATCGAAATATTTCCTTGCCCTAAATTATTTTAGGATGAAAGATTATAATAACGGATTAAAATATTTTGAAGTTCGACTTTGTAGGGAAACGGCAATTGATACGGAAGAAATTACATATCCGAATTTGATTCCTTCAAGACCAATATGGGGCGGTGAAGATATTTCCGATAAAACTTTATACACCTATTATGAAGCGGGTTTTGGGGATATGATTATGTTTGCCAGATATATTCCGCTTTTGCAAAAAAGATGTAAAAAGTTGATAATTAAGCCTCAAGTTCAGCTTAGCCAATTATTTCGTGATAATTTTGAGGGAGTTGAAGTTATGGATTATTTTTATCATGAAAAGGATTTTGATTTTGATGTTCATATCCCGTTTTTAAGCGTACCGTATGCCCTCGGATTAGGTACTGATAATATGTTTATTTCAAGAAAAGGTTATTTAAAGGCTGACAACAGTAAAGTTAAGGAATACAAAGAAAATTTCTTTAACAATGACAAATTTAAAATTGGTATAAAATGGCAAGGTAATACATTTTATGAAACTGCAAGAGTAATAAATGTAGATGCATTTTCCGGCTTATTTGATTTGGATAACGTTCAGGTATATTCTGCACAAACTTTCGAAGGTGCTGAGGAATTTGAAAAACTTTCTTCAAAATATAATATTGTTGATTTAAGTAAAAGTTTTAAAGATTTTTCATATACTGCTGCGGCCGTTGAAAATTTAGACTTAATTATATGTAATGACACTTCTTTAGCACATCTTGCAGGGGCAATGAATAAACAATGCGTAATTCTTTTGCCATACAATTATAACTGGAGATGGCACACCGATTTGAGCTACTGTGATTGGTACGAAAGTGTTAAATTATATCTTGCCGAAAAAAATGAAAGCTGGAATTCCGTTATGGAAAGAGTAATTCATGACATAAAAATTGCCGCAAAATAATTATAAGGATTGGATAAATTTCTCCAAACCTTCCTGCCCTTCAGGATTATGTTTAAATACGGCAGAGCTTTCAAGCATTTCAATAAATGTTCTTCCGACTTCTGTCTGAATAATTTTGTCTATATTATCGCCTGAAATATCATCATATTCCAAAATAAATTTCTCTACCCATTTTGCATGTTTAGCAGTTAATTCATCTTCATATAGATTTTCACATTCAAGTATCTTATCGGCAACGGCTTTGAGTTCCGGATTTAATCTTGCCGGAAGTACTGCCATTCCCATAAAATCGCTCAAAGTTAGTCCGTCAGATTTAATATGGTGATATTTTTCCGAAGGGTTAAAAATACCTTGAGGATATAATGAAGTTTTACGGTTGTTTCTCAAAATTATATCGAGTTCGTACAAATCTCCGATTTTTCTCGCAATAAAGCAAGCAGAGTTGTGTTCTTCTCCGTTGGTTTTGTCAACAATGTTTAGGGCTTCGTCATTGTATATTTTCCATTTTTGGTATATGTGATTGGCAAGTTTTACAAGTTTTGTGTAATCTTTATACCTTATCCTAATTGCTGTAGCGGGCCATTTTAATATTCCGAGTTGAACATCTTCAAATCTCTTTACCGAATAATATTTCTCAACGGAAGCTTTTTCAATAGGGGTTTCACAATATCCGCCCATAAATTTTTCGTGTTCCGGAGCCGGTTGGTTTCCAAAACCTATTTCCGGTTCAATTCCGACAAAATAATGCGGAAATATATTTATAAATTCAAATAATTTCGTAAAAGTACTGTCATTTATAGGCACTGCTGAATGCTTAGGGTTTGAAGCTATACATTGTTCATTGAAATGTCCTTCAGGCGCATACCAAAACATCCAATCTTCTTTATCCACAGTGATTGGCAGCATTCTTAGGTTTGAATTAGATTTATAGCCTTCATTTTCATGACACATTCCGCATTTTGGATAACTGTTTGTTTTTGGGTTAGTTTGTTCTTTTTTTTGAGAGTCTATGAGGATATCCACTCTCCCATATTTTGTGGAAGGGGACCATTTTACGTTTTTTGATATTTCGTAAGTTTTTATATAGTCAGAATCTTTCGCAAGTGAATATAACCAAGAAGTTGCTCTTTTCGGGGATGTTCTGAATATCTTCTTGAAACTGTCCGTAACTTCGTGAGGCAGCGGAAGCAGGCACCCCATTACTTGGCTGCTTAGTTCATTCTTTTCTTGTTCATCATCTTTTATTATTCCTGATTGAATTGCATAATCATATAATTCTTCAAGCGTTTCTTTTAGTGTAATATCTTTATATTCTGTTTCCGGTTCACTGTATTCTTTTAAATTTAATATTTCTATTATTTTGTTTGTTACAAAAATTTTATCCAGTTTGTTTGTAATATTTTTTTCTATTCCGTATGTTACCAGTTTTTTTATTATTTCGTTTATCATTTGTAGTCCTCATTTATATTATTAAGTTTATCATTTTTTTTAATAATTTAAAAGAGGTAAAAATAAAAAAAATATATGTCCGTTTATGACGTATATGGGGTATATTATCATCTTGTAATCAGAAAGAAGAGAAAAGGAGAAGATATTATGAACAGAACGGATAAATTAGAATACGAATATATAAAAGCTATTAAAACAAATCCATGTAATTCATCTTTGTACAATGATTACGGAGTATTTTTGGAAAAATACAGAAATGATGATTATTCTGCAATAAAATATTTTAATCGAGCTATCAGGCTTGCACCTAATAAGCAAATTTATAAATCAAATTTAAATAAAATTCTCAAAAAACTCGAAGCAAAAAGCAGAAGACGTCATATGATATTTGTAATATTTTTAGCGTGTTTAATGTTTTGGCTTGGTTATAACGGATATTCGAATTTTGCAAATATTGTTCCGTTGTTTTTACTTGCTCAAATTATTTTAAATTCACAAAGAAATTACACAAAAAATCTTATAAATGAAGAAGTATCTCATATATAAAAACCTTAATAAATCATATTATCTGTCCACCAATTCCGAATTAATTCGGAATTTTTTTTACAGATAATTGGCGAGAATACTTTTTACGTAATTTTGTGTTTCTTTGTATGGCGGTACTCCGGAATATTTATCAACTGCTCCCGGACCTGCATTATAAGCCGCCAATGCCAATATTACATTACCGTTATATTTATTAAGCATTGATTTAAGATATTTTACGCCGCCTTCAACGTTTTGTACAGGGTTATACGGATCATTTACTCCAAGTCCTTTAGCGGTTTGCGGCATTAATTGCATTAACCCCATGGCACCGGCTTTTGATTTTGCGTTAGGATTAAATCCGGATTCCTGTTTAATCAACGCTTTTACCAGGTTACTGTCTACCCCGTGCTTATCTGCAACTTTTTCAATCATACTTATTAATTGAGTTTTTGAGCTGTTAAGTGAAATATTTTGGGTTGCGGCAGCAGCCTGCGTAATCGCACTTTCGGCGGTTAACCCGCGTATTGTATTTTGAATTATCGGGGTATCGTTGTTATTTAACAATTTTGCATTTACATTCATTGATGCATTATTATTTAAGAGCATATTTCCGAATTCTGCAGGTCTTGATGATTGTAAAATGCTCTCAAAACCGTTTACAGGTCTGTTTGCCGGATAAATTGTATCCATAGGATCTTGTTTTACGACCTGAGCCGGTGATTGCAGTTTGTGTTTTATGCTGTTAACCTGATTGGTCATAGCAGTATACCGTTGCATTGCCTCAGTTTTACCGCCAGAATTTAAAAGATGTTGTATCATTTCCGAAAACATATCTCTAACTCTTACCCTTGTCTGTTTAGTGTTATTATAAAACTAACTACCTTTCTTTGTATCATATAAATTAATGATTTTTTTGGGTAAGTCAATAATTTCTATTGAATAAACATACAATCACCGTAACTGAAAAATCTGTATTTATTTTCTATGGCTTCTTTGTACGCCTTAAATATAAAATCTTTTCCTGCGAGTGCGCTTACAAGCATCAGTAGTGTAGATTTTGGGAGATGAAAATTCGTTATTAATTGGTCGACAACCTTAAAGTTGTATGGCGGGTAAATGAACAATTCCGAAGAATCACGGCAAGCCTTTATGCAGCCGAATTTTTGGTATGCGGTTTCTAAAGTTCTGACGGAAGTTGTTCCGACAGCAATAATATTTTTACCTTCGGATTTCGCTTTATTAATTTTCTGTGCGGCATCTTCCGTAATTTCAAAACTTTCCGAATGCATTATATGATCTTCTATCCTGTCGCATTTAACAGGTCTGAAAGTTCCCATCCCAACGTTTAGGGTAACATATATTATATCCACTCCTTTGGCTTTAAGTTTATCTAAAATTTCCTGTGTAAAGTGAAGTCCGGCAGTAGGGGCTGCAACTGAACCTTCATCTTTTGCGTATACCGTTTGATATCTTTCAAAATCAAGTTTTTTTATATCATCTGATTGGAGTTTTCTCTCAATATACGGCGGGAGCGGGATATTACCGTTTCTGTGAAGTACTTCTATAAGATTACCGGTGTGTATAAGTTTAACTTCCCATTCGCCGGCATCTTCAAGCGGGTGCCCGACTTCAACGATTAATTCATTGCTTACCTTTATTAAAGTTCCGGCCTTAACTCTTTTTGAAGGTTTAATAAGTGCTTGCCAAATATTTTCATCATTTTCTGAACTCTTAAGTAAAAATACTTCTATTTTAGCACCGGTCTCCTCTTTTATTCCGTACAGTCTTGCGGGAAGTACTTTTGTATTATTCAATACCAATACAGAATTATTATCTATCAGGTCAGTAATATCATAAAAATGCTTGTGAGTGATAGTTTGAGTCGTTCTGTCTAAAACCATCATTTTGGAATTTTCACGTTTATCCGCCGGCAGTTGGGCTATAAGCTCTTCCGGTAATTCGTAATCGTATTGAGAAATCAACATAAGCGATTACTCTTTCGTTACATTTTTAGCATTAGCTAAATCGGAATCACTAACCATTGCTTTTTTTAATTCCATCTCTTTATCAATTTGTTTATTTACGATGACGGTCTGAACAACTTGGACTATATTACTTACAATCAAGTAAATAAACACACCTGCCGGTATAGGAATCATAATAAATGTTGCCATAATCATAATAGGCATAAATGTACCCATTGATTTTTGAATAGCTTGTTGTGCCGGATCCATGTCAGATGTATTTTTATTGTTCATCGACATCATTAATTTTTGTGATAGCCACATTGTAAGACCGAATATAGCAATCAAAGCCAAAACATCCCAATGCAAACTTCTGTTTACAGGAATAGTCGGTACGGTTGCAGTTAATAATCCACCGTTACGTGTAAAGGTTACTGTTTCATTTTCTCTTGTATTAATATCGGTAATTGTAATTTCAGCTTTAGTAACTTTTTCAAGTTGAGAGAATTTCATATCCAAATGATCAAGACTTATTTTTAAGTCCATGTTTTCACCCGGAACTATATCTCCCTGAACTTCAAGTGCTTTTTTGGTATCTTGAACTTTAATATCGTTAAATACTTCATCATCTATATATACTTTTGCGACTTTGCCCGGCATGAAGTGGTCTGTTTTGGAAACACCCATTTTACCGTCATTAGATATTCCGGCATTTGCGCGAAGAGTTGTATCTAATCTGTTTATAAATAAATATTTTGCATCTCCTGCAATTTGAATAAATTGCGGGCTCATCAAAGATGTATACAATAAAATAAATATCGGCATTTGTATAAGCAGCGGCAAACATCCTCCCATAGGGTTAAATTTATGCTCCTTATAAATTTCCATCATTTTTTGCTGCATCATCTGAGGATTACTTTTATATCTGTCTTGTATGGCTTTTAATTTTGGCTGTAATGTTTGCATTGTACGCATATTACGTTGCTGCGAAACATTCAAAGGCCACATAGCTGCTCTCATTATCAATGTCAAAATAACAATAGCTGTTCCGTAACTGCCTACATACATTGCTAATAGTTTTAAAAATTTTATCGTTAGTGTAACTATATAATCCAATTCCCTAATCCTCTTCTTTATTTATAACTTATACAATATATACGGTATTATAAAAGATAGGGACAGTCAAGAAATAGTAAATCTTTGTAAATCTTAACTAAATCATTAAGCTTTGTAACAACTTTATCTAATTTAGTCAATCCAAAAAATTTACTGTCATTATTGTTGCTAAGAAATAATCTACGGAGGTTTTTTATGATAGTTTCTTCAATAGGTGCAACTGCGTACGGGAACAAAACCACACAAAGTAATCCCAATTTTACGGCTTCAATGAGATATTTATCAAATATTCATGACAAGGCTTTTGTAGATACTTTAGCAAAGGACTTAAAACTTGGGGAAGACACCGCAAAAAGTTTAAAAAATACAATATGGGATTTCTTACACTCAAATAAATTAAAATCATTGACCGATATCGGCGGAGAAGAAATGATTGAAGAACAATCCCGATTAGCCGATAAAATCACAGATAATATAAAAATACCTGAGGATAAGCGTGAATTTATTGTAACAGAACTTATTAAGCGTTGCGATGAAGGCGATAATTATATTCCGGGCGGATTAAAGGAATTTGAAGAAATGCACGCATTAGAGGAATCTTTTGCAAATATATTTAAGTTAGGAAAAAAGAGTCCGGTATGCGGTTCGTTATTTTCCGTGCAGGCGGACAAAGAAATGTATAACCATTTGGCGAAAGTTTTGAGATTATCTCCTGAGGAAGGGCTAGAATTCAAGCAGACTATAAAAGAATTTTTAAAAGACAACAATTTATCCTCAATTGAGGATCTGGGTGGATTTGACGGCATATTAAAGCAGTCTGAGCTAGCCGAACTTTTAACTAACAAGTTTGAATTAGGAGATGCGGAATCTATAGCGGTTATTGCGGAATTAACTACCCGAGCAAACTCTTTTAAGGGGCTTGATTACATTCCGATGGCAAATATTTTTGTCAAAGACGCTGAACCGCTTGAAAAATTAATAAAAGACGGCGGTTATAATTACGAAGTAAAGCCGTCGGGAATAAAATTCGGAACTCATGTGCTTCCGGGGATAAAATTCTCTGACGAACTATTCCAAGTTATGAGTGAGGAAGCGAAAGTAAAAGGTTTGAAAAATATTTTTGAAATTTTTATGCCTGAGAATAACCCGATAAATTCTGCGACATACAAATACATAAGCAATTCAAAATTATCGGAAAATGAAAAAACAAATTTGTTTATCGACCTGTATGATATAGCAAAAAATCCTGAAGAATATATCAACAAAGTTCCGACAAAGCCATTGTCCGATATTTTTTACTCAGGAATTTCCTGTGATTTGATGGCGGATAAAATTGCCGAGAAATTCAAATTAGACTCGTGCTATAAAGAAGGGGTGAGGGAATATTTAGCAAAACTATGTCCTTCGCATGTTCCCGGTGGCGAAAATGCAAGTCCTACGAAAATTGCATATGAGTTATCCGAAAAATATAATTTGCCGATAGGTGCGGAAAAAGAATTAACAAAAATAATAAAAGATGTGCAAAGTACAAAAAAGAGCAGCCTTGATAAGTACGCAATAGACAGGATGTTTTCTGACTTTGACATGCCGCTTTAAAAACTAATGGGCATATATAGAAGACTTAACGACTTAAAAAAGACGATAAGACGTTAAGACGAAAAGACGATAAGACTATAAGACGATAAGACGATAAGACGATAAGACGATAAGTTCGTAACAGGTTATAGATTAATTCAACCCCCATAGAACCTGAGCCAAATCAACTAACGTAAAGAACTTAACGACCTAACGACTTAGCGACTTAGCGACTAAAAAAAGACGATAAGACGATAAGTTCGTATCGGGTTATAGGTTAATTTCAATTTTTGAAAGCCTGAACAAAAACAAATTAACGTATAGAACTTAACGACCTAACGACCTAACGTCTTAACGACGTATCGCGGTGCGTTAACACGCACCCTACTCAGCTACCTCTCCCGTCGGGAGAGGATACGGATGTGAGTTTG
>ONTD01000137.1 GCA_900320675.1 uncultured bacterium | reverse complement strand
GGTAGTGCCTTTAAACCGTCGCAGTGCTCAAACTTGAGCCCTGTTGAAATTATGAATAATTACATTCGCGGAATATAAATTACGTAATAGCAAAATTGAATATATTATATAGCGTTTTGAAACGATTACATCCAAAAATATTTTGGATTTATTTTAACAATAATTTTTGCGGAAGATGAAAGAATATCTGTCCGCCGGTATTTACACAAATATAGGAGATTAGAAATGACAGTAAATGTTATTGACAGAGCCGGCAGTGAGGCTTTAATTCCTGTTGAAATTTCAAATGAAATTATCAAAGAAGTTCCTACAACTTCAAAACTCTTGCAGATGATGAGAAAGTTGCCAAACATGTCATCAAAGCAGAAAACAATACCGGTGCAAAATGCACTACCGGAAGCATATTTCTTGTCCGGAGATATGGCTCAAAAACAAACAACAAAAGCAGAATGGGAAAAATTAACCCTTACGGCAGAAGAGCTGGCTGTTATAATTCCTATTCCTGAAGCGGTTTTAGATGATGCAGGTTTTGATATCTGGTCAGAAATCAAACCTCAAATTGTTGAAGCTCTTGGGATTGCTATTGACGGAGCTATTTTGTTCGGTACTAATAAACCTGAAAGCTGGCCTACTCCGATTTATACATCCGCAGTTGCAAAACATCAAACAGTTGCTCTCGGAACAGGAGATGATGTGGCAGCTGATATAATCGGAGTTAACGGCTTAATGGCAAAAGTTGAAAATTCCGGATTTATCGTTAACGGGTTCATTGCTGATGCAACATTTGAAGCACATTTAAGAAATCTTAGAGATAACAACAATAATTTGTTGTATTCTTCTTCATTATTAAGTTCAACCCCTTCTAACTTGGTAGGAAGACCGATTGAATATGATAATAACGGTATATTTGATACTACTCAAGCACTTATGATATGCGGAGATTTCTCAAAAGCTGTATATTCAATCAGACAGGATGTAACTTATAAGGTACTATCTGAAGCGGTTATTCAGGATACTGAAGGTAATATAGTTTATAATCTTGCTCAGCAAGATATGGTTGCTCTGCGTGTTGTAATGAGACTTGGGGTACAGATTGCAAATCCTGTAACAAGACGCAAAGGCAAAAACGGATATCCGTTTGCAGTACTTACTCCGGCTTCATCATAATTTTCGATTGTCGGACATTGTTAATCCCTCTTTTTATGCAATCACATATCTTAAAAGGTATGTGGTTGCTTTTTGTAAAGAATTAAAATAAGGAGAAAATATTATGACTGTATATAATGATTTAATCAGTATACTATTTAAACTTCCTGACGGAAGAAATTTGGAAGAATATTTTAAAAATATTCTTCTTCTTGCAAGAATTACCGAGGATGATTTGGTAGAAAATTATACCTTTCCGGCTGCCGGAATTAAGAAGTATTCTACTTATGATGAGGTATTGGAAAATTTTAAGCCTACATCTCAAGTTGCTTTAGAAGCATATGCTTTATTTAGCCAAAAAAACAATTCGCAAACTATGTCACAAGTAAAATATCTTATTGTGGCAGCCCAAAATGACGGAGAAACGGTTGAAGAAGCATTAAACAGAGCTAAGGCGGCTGATGGGAAATTTGTTAAAGTTGTTCCGGCATCAAGGGTTCCTGCGGACGTGCAAGCTGTAGCAGCTTGGTGTCTTGTTAACGACAGATTTTGCGACGTAGTTGTAAATTCTGTTGCTGATATACTTCCTATCAAAAATTCGCTAAATAATTACACTTATGCGTTGTTCAGAAAAAATGCAAATGAAGCTATTGCCTCAGCTGTAGCGTCAACTTCGACTTGCGGCAAATTTGGTTCAAAAGACGGCTCCGCACAGTTTACTCAATTGAGCGGAATATCTCCGGAAACTTATACCGGTGAGGAAATTTCTTCAATGAAATCAAATAATATTGCGTTTTATACAAACGTAAGTCCGATAGATGGCGGAGAGACCTCAGAATTCGGATACAATTGGGTAATAGGTTCAAAAATGCTCGGCGGCGAACTTCGTCAAAGAGAAATGATTAAGCACTATATTAAAAAGTCTATGGGCTTAATGGCTTTGGAATTTTTCAATCAAAAACCTATGTATGACGAAACAGGAAATAATTTACTTTTAACAATGGCGCAGCGTCGTTTCAGAAGTTTTCAAACTTACAATTTAGTGATTCCGACAACGGCTGATCAAATCGGATTTGAATTAAATGTTGTTCCTATCAGAATTGGTGCAAACAGTATTATGAATACCGATATAGAAGCATATCAGGCAAAACAGTATAAGTTGTACGGATACTATTATGATGCAATTGTCGGTGAAAAAGTTGATTTTTCATTTGTTATTGATCCTTCTGATGAAGAAGTTTCACAAATCCTCGGTAGGGATGAAGAGTAGTTAAATAATTAGAAATAAGGAGATATTAAATATGGCAATTTATGACGCTAAAAATATCCAATTTGTTTGGAAAGGTATTACCCTGACCGGAACGGGGGATGATCATGCATACAATTTAACCCAGCAAAATGATAGTTTTACTACGTATAAAGGGGTTCAAGGTGAAGGATTAAATATCGTCAACAATCAAAGACAATGGCGAATTTCAAGATCCTTTAAAGTTGACAGTAAATCAATGCCAATGTTGTTGGAAGATAATTTGAATTGTGTGGAAGATACCCTCGTATTAAGGGATTTAAATACCGGCAGAGATGACGTTTTCTCTGAATGCGTAGTTATTAATGTTTCAGGGGAAAAAGATTCCGGTACAAGAATAGTTACTTGGAATGCGTTGGGACGTAATAATAAATAACGCTTGCGTTAGTAAACTTAATAGCGGGGCTATGCCCCGTTATTGAGTTTTTTTTGAATTAGTAAAGGTGTGTATTATGAATAAATTTAGTTTACCTGATTTAAAAAACAGAACTGCAGTTGTATGTTCTTATATCTTGAATAAAAAATCTTATAAATTTAAGTTTCAGTGGTGTGCGGATTTTTGTACAGTTGATATTTATTTGATTAACAACGGTACTAATATTTATATTTTAAAGGGTTTTCCAATTGTTCCTAACAGCAACTTATTGGCAAGAATAAAAACATCAGAACTGATTTCAGGATATTTATCAATAAAAAATAAATATGACAAGGATACAGATATTACACGAGAATTGTTCAGCAAGGATTTTGAACTTGTTTACGACAGTATTGGTATTGAAAATTAGTAAAGGTGGTGGTGATGAGATTAAAAGCTGAAGATTATAAATTAGTAATTGAAGTTCCGGATATTGAACTTATTGTTGATTCAAAAAATATAGATTTTACTGTTAGCAGATTTTCCGACTTAACTGCAGATGTTGCACATTTGGTTGTTTGGAATTTATCCGAGAAGGATTTTTTAAATATTATTCAAGAAAATTCTAAAATAAATCTATTTTTAAAGACTTCAAATACGGAAAAGTTTCTTTTGTTTAGCGGATATATAAATCCTGAATATACTAAAAGAGAACGCTCAATAATTAATAAAACAGAAGATGAAACAGGAACTTCCGATATTAAAACAATATTTAAATTATCGAATAGTCTGCCTGTTTATAAAAATTATTATATAAATAAGGATTATCGGGAACCGGTTACAAGTACACAAATCATAAAGGATTGTGCTGATATTATGGAAGCCGAAATTGTAGAATTAAATTCTGCTATCCCGATAAAAACGTATACCACTTATAAATCCATAGGAAAGCCGCATAGTGTAATTCAAAAAATTTGTTCGGCTTTGAATATTAATGTTTCCATAAAAAGTGACGTAATATATCTTTCGGTGCCTGATCCGGAGAATTATTCCGGCGAAATTCCATTATTTAACAAGCTGAACTCTAAGTCCCCTCAATATATAAGTGAAAATGAATGGAATATTATGACGGATCTGGTTCCGAATTTGAAGCCAAATGAATTAATTGAATGCTCTTTTGAAAATTTAGAGGGAATTTTTTGTGTGAAAAATGTGGTTTCCTATGGGAATAACTACAATAAATCAGGTGTTACAAATATTACGATAAGGACTTAATTATTATGAGAAATTGTATAGACAGTTTATGCGACATCATAAAAGGGGTATGCGAGAATATACTTGTTGAAAAGCCTTGCAAGATAATAAATGTTCATTCTCCATATCTTGTTGATGTGGAATATTTTTCAAAAAATAAAGCAAATGTTTTGTATAATGTTCCGGTTAAACATTTGCAAACTTCCGGAAGCTTTATATGTTTAGGTTTAAATGTAGGAGACTGCGGAACAGTACGTTTCTTCGACGACGACATTGAGGGATATTTAAATTCTACTGATGAACCAAGCAATGAAAGCAGAACACATAATATAAATGACAATTTGTTCTCATTGGGATTTTACCCAAAGGAGCAAAGCTATGTGCTGCCTGAAGGTGATGTCGTTATTGGAACAACTTCCGGGGAGTTAATACAAATTTCGAGTGCGGGGATTACGGTTTCCGGTTCAAATATAAAGTTGAATGCGGATTCTGTAAGTATATCATCAAATACCGTAGTAGATGGGGTGTCTTTTCTTGATCATACCCATAGCTCAGGACATGACGGCGCTCCTACAGGCGCTGTTATTGTGTAAATAATCAAAGGAGATTTAAAATGGCTGTATATGATACAAAATTTATCCAAGTTATCTGGGGAGGAGAAACTCTTGAAGGTTTTGGGAATGAAAAAATCAATATTTCTCAAACATTAGGGGACAGTATAATACCGGTTTGCGGAATCTTTGGTGAATCCTTTTTTTGTAAAAACCCTTCAAGGGCTTGGTGTATTTCATCTTCTTTTCTTGTTAACAGCAACTCATACAGGAAATTGGAACGGGATAATTTACGACACGTTCAAGGCTCGTTGATTATACGGGATTTGAATTTGGGAACAACTGATGTATTTCAAAATTGCGTAATAAAATCTGTTGGCGGTAAAAAGGATTCTGATTGCAGAACTGTAATTTGGCTGGCCGCCAAGAGAAATTACATGTAGCGGAGGATTAAAATGACTGATATTTCAATAAATAATAACTCAAACTTGTTTGAGAACGGAGATTTTATAAAAGTTTCAGATATAGAAGAACTAAAACAGAGTGTCGTTATTGCTTTGCATACATTCTATAATGAGTGGGTTCTGGATAGTGAATACGGCATAGACTACTTCAACGGTGTAAAAGATATCGGACTGCTTGAGACAGATATTCGCAAACAATTAATTTCAATAAAAACTATTAAATCCGTAGAAAATTTTAACATTTATTTTGACAGAAAAGAAAAATGTATAAAAGTTTCTGCGGGTTTAAATTCTGATTTAGGGAAACTATATATAGAAGATACTTATGCAATTTAATTAAATGAGGTGTATATGAAAATAACCAGTAACGGTATTTTGCCGCAGACAAAGGATAGTATTATCGGCGAAATACTTGAAGATATTCATAATAATATGGATAATGACATTGATATATCTAAAGACGGTGTTCTTGACATGATTTTGCAAATGGTTGCAGATTCAGAGTTAAATATCCAAAAGGCAATTGAATATATTGCTTCACAAGGAGATTACCGTCTGACTGAAGGAGAATTCCAAGATAAATTATTTGAAAGAATAGGTGTCGACAGAATATCTCCAAATCGTACGATTGTGATAAAGAAAATTGTTACAAATGGCGCTTGTTTTGTAAAATCAGGACAGATTCTTATAAAAACAGTTTCAGGTCAACATAAGTTTGTAAACAGATATTCTTTTGAAGTATGTGAAAACGATACGGTTTTACCGGTAGAATTTATTTCTGTTGATGAAGGTGAATTTGCCTTAGAATTGGATGAACAATTTAAGTTAATTTCTGCTCCGCAGGAAATTACGGATGTTCACGACAGTGAAGCACAAATTGTACTTAAGGGCAGGAGTTTAGAAAATGATGAAGAATATCGTGTACGATATAAAAATTCAAAATCTCTAAACGCCAGAGCAACTCATAATGCAAATATTGCTAATTTATCTAAATTAGTAAGTTATCCGTCTTTGTTAAAGATATATGACAAGAATGAAAATGTGCAAATGGATGATGCATCAATACATATCGTTGCAAAACATAATGTTTCGGATCTGGAGTGGGCGGAAGCAATATTTTCAACAGTTGCGGCAGGTGTAAATTTTATTGGAGAAACAACGGTTCTTGTTGAAGATGTAAAGGATAATAAAGTTCCCATAAAATTTACGAATGCAAAACCTTTACTTGTATCAATTTTGATAAAAATTATACCGGAAAGTGGTATAACTATTCAGGATGTTCGAGAGTTGATTATTAACAACATACTCGAGTATTCTAAGCAAAAAGAATTCGGGATTTCTTCTGCGATATACGCATCTGAATTTGTAATTCCGGTATTAGAAGTTGAGGGGGTAGAGAGCGTATCTGAAACTCTTATTAAACTTGACGGAGCGGATGAGTATGCGGATTTTGTGCTGGCAGATTATGATAAATATCCTGTATTTGAGGCTTCAAGTATTTTGGTAGAGGAGGTGTGATGTGAATTTAATAAATTACGAATTTCAATCTCAAAAGTATGTTATTCCATATATAAGGTCAAATAAGTCAATCGCATTATTTTTAAAAATACTTGCAAAACGTTATCAAATGATGCAGACGGTAATAAAATATCTAATGGCATCATATAATATAAAAAAAGCCAGAGGTAAATTTCTTGATAATGCAGGTGCAGAAGTCTCCGCATACAGAGATGAGGCTGATATTAGTCAATATTTTTGTACCGGAAGTTTGCATATAAATGTTCCCAAAAAATTCTATTTTCTTATATCAGGAATTGATCCGGCGTCTGTTGTAACGTTGGATGATGTACAGTTTATTCAAAAAATTTACGCTGAAATTTGCGGTAATTCAAGTTTCGGGACTCTTGATGACATTTGTGCGGCAGTAAAAATTATTACAAATGCAAAAGATGTTATTGTTACTCGTTTGGGAGTTTCCGGACTCTGTTTAAATATTATCGGTTCAGACATTGTTTTAACCGGTAACGTTATAAATTATATTAAAAAAACATTGAGTGATGGCATTTATTTAGAGGAGGTGTTAGTAAATGGCAATTAATCAAAAACCAATCAAACCAAATATTTCTATACCGTCTGAATTTGCGGTAAACGGAACAAAAACAGACTTTACGCAAGATAAAATATCAAACGGATTTGATCCGGTTGCACCTGATATTTTGTCAGGTGATAATTTAAACAAGTTTATTGATGATACTTATAAGGGGTTAACGTATTCTGAAAATATGACCGATTATCTTGACGAAAAGGTAGACGGGTTATATCGGAACATAGGCGAAATCGTCTATTCAGCGTTACCTTTGAGCGATACTTCTTTACATTTGATGGACGGAAGTTTGTTGGACGGAAACGGGATTTATGCTGAATTTGTTGAGTATATCGGCGACTTGTATTTGTCAAATCAGAGTGCCCAATATTTTACGGATGAAGTGAGCTGGCAAAATATGGCGGCAATAACCGGCTCTTGCGGTAAATTTGTATATAATGCGGGAAATAATACCGTAAGATTACCTAAAATTTCGAATATATTGCAGGCAACAACGAATCTAAACGCATTAGGCGAATTAATTCAAGCCGGATTACCCACTTTGCAGCACTGGCATAGCGGTACAACAAATAATGAAAGCAGCCACACACATACCCGTGGTACAATGGAAATCAAAGGTGCTACAGGACAACTGGGTTCATCCGAGAATTTATCGTCAGGCGCTCTGGCAAATTACGACAGCAACCATCAGCCTGATACATACGGGTTTAGCCCGAATACTTCGTATTCCAAAAAATTAAGAAATATAATTTTAACGGCGTCAAAAGGGTGGACCGGTTCAACTTCCGGCGGAAGTGCGCATAATCACGCATTTACAACAGGTAATAACTCAAGTGTAAATTCAATTTACGGCAGGAGTACGACAGTTCAGCCTCAAACAGTTCAAGTGCTTGTGTATATGGTTGTTGCAACAGGTATAAAACCTGAAATTCAAATCGATATTGACAATTTATCAGCTGATTTGAATAATAAAGCGGATAAAGACGGCACAAATTTAGCTCAAAACTTAAGTAGCAGTGCAAAGGCATATTTCGGGAAATTGGGTATGCCTTCTACACGTAAACTTGGGATAAGTTTGCCGTCAACAGGAAGCCAGTTAACTATGCCGTCTGACGGTTGGTTATATTGTAATTTCAGGGGAACCGAGTTTGGAAAAGGGCAGCTGGAACTGCAGAATATTACCAGAGGGGTAGCTGATTGCGCATCATATACCGGAGGTTCTGCGTTTGCGAGTATTCCGGTGTGCCGCGGAGATATCGTCGGCATATGGTATTCAAATATGTTATCTACGTACAATACAACAATAACTTTTGTTTATTCAATAGGTTCAGAAAGTGAGGCAGCATAATGTTTTACATAAAAGAAAATGAAAATATCGTATTATACAATACAGACAGAGAAATCCTTGAAAATACAAAGGTATTAATGCCGCAATACAGCAATCTTGAAATCCTTGAAACCGATAGGCCGATTGTAGATTTTAGATTTGCTGACACAGAGGAATATATTTCCGAAAAAGCCGCAGAGGAACGCAAAAGGATTGATAATTTAACACTAACTCCGGCAGATGTAGAGAGGGCGTTGTATAAATCAACCGGCATGGACTTTGACGACTTGAAGGAGTTGATATCAGAGCGAATGCCGACAATGGATATAAAGGCGTTGGCAATAGAATTCAGAGCAAAAGATTTTTACCGCGGAGCCAAGGCAGACGGTATACGTCTATTTGATGTTGTCGGTCAGTTGTTGGGATACACATCAGACGATATGGATTATTTATTTGAGCAAAAAGAATTACCGGCGAAATAATCAGGAGGGAAATATGACAAGTTTAAGTCCTGATTTAATAATATCAGTAACGATACAGTTGGTAGCGGTGGGAATATTTATCGGTGTATATAAAACAACGATAGCGTTTATGCAGCTGCAGATACAAGAATTGAAAGAAGACATGCGCAAATATAACAATATATTGGAGCGAATGATACGAGTGGAAGACAGTGCAAAATCTGCGCATAAACGAATAAGTGTATTAGAAATAAGATAAGGTAAAAAAACAAATGATAAAATATGTAATCGGACATTGGACGGGCGGAATGCTGAGTCCGAATGGGACAGATAAAAACAGTTACCAGCTATTAATCGACGGTCGAGGAAAAGTGCATTCGGGGAAGCCCCCCGGATGCACGTCGTCCACGGGCGGAATGAATTCAATAACATATAATATAGCGTGCTGCGGCGGACTAAGTATATCAAAGATAACACCGGTGCAGATAGAGAAGTTTTATAAAACCTGTGCCGAAAAGCTGAAAGAATACGGATTAACGCCG
>ONTD01000185.1 GCA_900320675.1 uncultured bacterium | reverse complement strand
CATCGCAGCTATGCTCGGAATATCCGCCGCCACGTCTGACAAACTGAACTAAATCCCCATACGGTTCAAAAGTTTTTTCAATAATATCGGTAACGGCTTTTCTGTCAGCTTCTGCTGTAAGCGTTCTTGCAAGCATTTTACAATAGTTTTCAGTACGGACATGTGAAAATACCTTTCCGGCTTTGCTGCCTGTTCTGTGATAATACGGAACTCTGAAAATATCCCTTGCTTTTAATTGCGTTTCAAAGAATTGTGCTAAGCCTGTTAAATCTTTTGTTTTTTCAAGATTACTGGGAACAATCAAGCCTAAACGGTTATAGGCAAGGCTTTCAACGTTCTTAACCGCTTGATTAACGGTTGAAAAATCTTTACGCACAAAAGCGTTTAATTTTGATTGCATCCTCTCAATCGCCCAATCAATATGGCTATGATAGGTTTTTGTAAGTTCTTTTTTCCCTTTATCGGGTAAAACCGCACCGATTAACAAGCCTATTTTCAAGGCTTTATAATCCTTTACGGTTGTTTCTTGACCTTGAGTATATGAATATTCTATTTGTGCTGCGGTAAGTTCTTTTAATTCTTTTCTGAGAGCCGTCAGAATGTCGTCTATGCGTTTTTTCTCTCTCGTTAGGGTAGAACTATCGCCGCCTGATTTTACGATGCTTAAAATGGCTTTTTTGAGCTGTTCAGAACGCTTAGAATATATTTTTATTAATTCTTTTGCGTTTTTAATCTGTAAATCATAAATATTAACCGCCATTATAAGATGTCAGCTTCTGCCCCTTTTTCTTTTTGGATTTGCGTTAATTCTTTTTCCGCTTCATCATCCGGCAATTTGCTTAATTCCTTTATTGCGGATAATTGCGATATTGTGCCTGCTAAAACTCTGTCATTACAAGCCTTGACATCTTCTGTATAGTCAAGTTTAATAGCTTCGCCCCAGTCGATTTTTACTTCCGCATCATTAATGCCGGAAAATGCCAAAGCACATTCAACCGTTTTCTTTATCGCGTTATTTAACGAAACCGCTCTTATATCCTCGACTTTTGTTATAGCCGCCATAAAGATTTTTTTAAGGCTTTCACCGCTAAGGTTACCGCTTAAATCAATACCATATGCCTGCGGTGGTGTTTTTGTAAGCATATAGAAAAACTGCAAAAGCATATCTATATGCGACTTAATCGCATCAGCCTGTAAATCTGCTGTGATATATTCAGGCTTTGTGCCGTCTTTGCCTGTTAGAATAAAATCAGAATTTGGAACGTGTCTTTCACCCGTTATAGGGTTCATTTCCGTATTCTCAATACTGCCGGCAAGTTTAGGATTTGCATGGCGGTTAATGATTTTACTGTTCTGCGAAATCGTCAGCATTATTTCTTCAATAAGGCTGACTACGCATTTATAATCACTTTCGCCGTAATAACTATCGCTTTCGGTGGTATTTTTGACGTGGAATAATACGAAATCATCCCATTTATCCGAGAAGTCGTCAACTTCTTCAAGCCCAAATTCTGAGATGTCCTCAATCCTATGGCTTAAATTTCCGTTTGATACTTCCCAAACTTCATTTTCTATATATCCTCTGTGGATTTTTTCGATGTGCTTATAATCCTTGCCGTTAAGTTTAAGATCATAAAGTAAAATGTGTCCGTCAAGTTCGTTTAAATTCCCGTTATGGAATACAGGAAACCAACAATCAGGACAAACTGAAAAGATTTTAACTTTATCATCAACGAATGCAACTTTAAAAAGTGCATCGCCAAATCTTGAATTATCAATACAAACTTCTTTTAATACGGCGATAAAATTATTATTTTTTGCGATTTCATCCCATAAATCTTGGTTATTTTCGCAATTAATTTCAAAATCGTTATTTGCTACAAGGTTTTTAAAGAAATCTGTTAATGCTTTAAACAGATTAACTTCAATTAGCGTTTGAGCTGTCGTATCTTGCAGCGGATAACGTTTTAAAAGTTTGTTAATAACTTGCCTGAACGGCTTTGAAAATTCCGAGCGGTACAAATCACGATAACGTGCGTAATCTCTTAATCTGCAATTATCCTCATTATCCCAACGTAATTTTCTTAAATTCTCTGTCGTATCAAAAGATGTTAGCATTTTATTGTGTTAAAACTCCTCTGTTGATTAAATGTTGTTAAATGTTTATATAAACCGTACCTTAAAGCATCCATACAGTCGTCATTAATCTTTATCGGCATATCAGCTTGAACAGATGCTCTCAATCGTTCTTCCTCATTCGGATAACGATACGTTTCAAATTCGTTTAATGTGTGGCCGCATTTATCCGATACAATCAAGTTATCGTAATTAATAACGCTGCGAACTAAAGCAATACTATCTTCTACTTTTGGCTTTTCCTCATATATAACAAGGTTTGTATTATTTCTTAGTTTTTCGTTTTGTTCCGGTCGAGCGTTATCGCAATTTGCAAAGCTGAAAAACCGTTTATATTCTGTTTGTTTTTGATTAATCCACTCTATAACCGCATCAGCTTCGATTTTTGATGCGTAAAGTTCATCAATAAGGTAATACGTTCCTTTTCGGTCTATTCCTAAAAGCAGGCAGGCTGTCGGGTGATTCCAACCCCAGTCAATACCTAAGAAATACTCTAAGATTTCATTTTGGTTAATCTTATTGATAATTTCTATATGCTTTAAGGTATGCTTTGAAGCTGAGAATGTGTCATATACAAGACCGTCAGCAACTATCCAAAGACCGTCAATTTTTCTTGCTTTAAAAGCACCCTGATAAAGTTTTTCTTGATTGTTAATAAAGACATCCGAGAGGTTTGCATTATCCCTCATTGTAAAATGCCAATACTCAAAGACATCTTTTATATCTTTATCGTTTTCAAGATAAGGTTTGATTTTTTCTTGATAAAGCCAATGGTTTGAACTTTCGGGGTTGCTGTCAGCAAATGCCCTAGCGTTAGCCGGAGTTAAACGGCTTAAAGCCATATTGTAAAAGCTGTAATGGTGCTGCGGTAATTCGTTCGCATACCAAAAATCCCACGTTCCGCCCTGAATAGCTGCCGCACTATCTGATTTACCGCCGCCCACTACTAGGCAATTATAAACTTTGCCCCATAGTTTAATATCTAATTCACCGCTTGAACTGTTATATTTGACCTGACCGCCTAAATAGTTTTCTATAAACGGCTTTAATTCAATTAATACGTTATTTCTGACGGTTGATTTTGAATAGCCGGAAAATACCTTTAAATTATCGTTCCCGATTGCATCAAATATTTGCGGTATCTTTTGAACTATGTTTAATGTTTTGCCGCTTCTGACTGCCCCGTCGAGCAATGTTAATAAGGGGAAATCCTCAGGCTTTTTGCTCAGGAACTTCCTTGCTTTCAGACTGTATTTGCTGTTCTCCCACTTTATCGGCATACATATTCTCTAAAGATTTTAAATACTTTTCTCTTATGTCCTCTCCGGCATTATGTGTAACTTCTGCCGTATCTTTCCAACCGAGATTTTTTAACGCAAAAATAGCACCTGTGCAACTTTTGTTATAAAGTTGCTTTTCGTATTCGTTAGCTATTCGTGTACGTGCGTTTTTTATTGTGTGGGTAAACTCCGGCTTATTTTCATACTCGTAAAAACTTTTGCGGTCTGAAAATCCAAGAAATTTGACTAATCCCGACACAGTAGGAGTAGTTTTGTTATATTCAACAAAACACCCGTTTTTCCCGTCATATTCTTTAATGGTAATATAATCGGGGCAATCTTTAAAATACGCATCAATTTTGCGTTGCAGTCTTTCAGCCGATGTATAAAAAGCAGGTCTACCGCCTTTATTTTTCGCCATAAAACCTCATAAACTTAATAAAAAAGGCTGCTATAAAACTAAAAACTATGAGAGGAGAGCAGCCTTAAGTAGAATACTCACATGCTTAAAAATATTAACACGATTAGATATAAATACCTATAAAAAAGCCGTCGGGATTGTGTATGCAATCAATCGCAGAAAGGAAAAAATGGATCGTTGACGGCTAAATAGTAAAAGAGAAACCTATGTATAAAAAGTTTAAAATTTCCATTCTAACTATACGGCTTTTTCGGGGTTGCGTAAAGTGTGAGAGGGTTGGAATTTTTTATGCTATAATATTGGGCATGAAAAAAGGTTTATTGTTAATTTTAATCGTTTTGTTGATGTCAACAAATTGTTGTCTTGCAAAACATTTGAAGCCAGAAAAGGAATACCAAAGAGAATGGTGTGCAACGTATAGCGGGGTTACTGAATACGTATTAGACGATAAAACACGAGTTGACTGTTTGACTAAAAATTACGCAATAGAATTTGACTTTGCCCAAAAATGGGCGGAAGCGGTCGGACAAGCCTACTATTACGCAATAAAAACACATAAAAAACCGGCGGTTGTTATTATTATAGAAAAAACCTCAGATTGGAAATATTATTACAGGATTAAAAAAGTCGCAGATTTTTTAAAATTTAAACTTTGGTATATGAAAAGCAAAAATTATAAATGTTAGTTTGTTAAATCCCTCATTAACCCGACTATTTGACCGACTATGATAATTTTGTTTAGATCATCACCTGTCAATTTTATCACATCATAAAATGTATTATCAGACTTTATGACAAGCTGATTGATATTTTTAGTTAAACGCTTCACAAAAATCTCATTATCATAACAAAAGACATATACTTGATTGTCAATAATCTGTTCCCCGCTCCAATGCTCGACAATTAATTTATCGCCGGAATATATAAACG
The DNA here is from genome assembly GCA_900320675.1 of uncultured bacterium. Classification (GTDB taxonomy): domain Bacteria; phylum Cyanobacteriota; class Vampirovibrionia; order Gastranaerophilales; family Gastranaerophilaceae; genus UBA1221. Next base: position 8,879 of record ONTD01000185.1, on the reverse strand, counting down.
GCTGCATACTATCACCTTGAGCGTTGATTACAGAATACTTTTTGACTTTTGAAAACTTTTTGAAAAATACGTTATCAGGCACTTGAATTTGCTGTTTTTCTTGCGACAGTACAAATTCACCCGTACCGCAAGAGCCGAAAATGTCAGGGTAATAGTCAAGGGTTATGTGTGGTACTCCATTCCCTGATAATTTTACATTAAAAGATTGTTCTATTTTTTCGATTTCGTCGTCTGTTACAAATGAATTATTAGTTTTTTTATAGGTAATTGCCGACGGGGATTTTAAATTTAATGCAGTCATCATCCTACGGTCTGTTAATTTTTCATTTGTTAAGTTCTGTAAATCCTTTAAAAGTTCTAAATATCGCATATATACACCTTTTGTACTATTTTACAAAAATATTTGTACTGATTTATTGACAGATGTACTATATTTTTGTATAATGAATTTGTACTTTGAAATTAGATAACAATAACAGAGTACGCAAAGCACATTAAAAAGTCAATAATTTCGCTTGAGACCGGTGAAGAACAAAACTTCTAAAAAGGGTAACGAAAGAGGGAAAAGCAACAATATTATTGAGTTTTAGACGTGCAAATACAACAGGGTAAGCAATAAATTTTTAAAAGGTCTTTGTGAAAAGTACCCTATTTAGGGCTGACTTTGTTATGCAAAAAAATATGTACTTTGACAATTAAAGAAAACGTAAGACTACCGGCTGAGCCTCGTCGGGTTGTATTTCTTCTACAATCGGCTGACGCAAGGGCAGGCAAAAACGGAGCAGGAAGAATAATAAGAAGTTTTAATCAGCTTTCCGGAGCAAGTGAGCAGAAAGTAAAGCGTAAGCGTACTTGTGCGAACGAAGCGGCAAGAATTTCCGGAGAGCTGCCATAAGGCTTTTAATCCCCTTATTGTACGGGTAGCAAAATACCTAATCGAACTTACTATTTCTATTAACATTAAAATCTATCAAAGACCGCTACCCCTTTGATAGTGGGGAAATTAGTAAAGGTTAACTTTACCCTAAATCAATAGGCTCGCATCCCTGAAAACCATTTGAATAGCTAATATTACATAAGTACATATTATTATCTGTGTGCGAGCCTTTTTTTTTGAAATTTGCGTAGAGGAAAAGAAAGAGAGGATTTATATGCAAAAAGAAACATTAGGCGAATTTATCGCTACTTTTATATTTTTCGGGTGCCAATTTATACTCGTTTTTTATGGAATTTATCAATGGCTTATTAGTTAAAAAGAGAGGGGTTTAACTATGGTTGACAATATCGTTAGTTTTAAAACAGAAACGCAGAGAATTAAAGAGAAATATTTAACAAAAAAAATGATTGATTATTACGACACGATTAATCAGGGGAATGTGTCAATTCCGAGTTTTATTCTTGCAGGGCTTGCGGTTAAAAGATTAAAACGGTTAGGACGTGTCGATGCGGTTTACTCAAACTTAGTGAAAGGATTTTAATTATGTGTGTACCTGAAAGCGCATTATATTTTTATGAAAAACAGTTAGAAAACGAAGATAAAGCCTATAAAGCCGGCTTTGACAGTTACGAAGAGTATCAGGATGCAATCAAAGACAGGATTGAGAATGAAAGATACGACAGGCTTAAGGATAGAAGGGGGGAGTAATGAAAACCGGAGCGTGTGAATTTTCGATATGGGATGATACAGAACGTGGGCGGTGCTTTTATCGGCATAATAATGTCTACTATGTTGACGAAATCAGAATATCCGAAGCTATCTCCCGCGATTCTTGTAAAACAAAATTAATATCTAAAGCAGAATTTTTAAAAAATTTAAGTGTATTTGGAAAAACTTTGAAAGACGAAAGGATGTAGAAATGGCTAAAAAAGAATTAGTAAAAAAAGAAGAAACACAAAATTTGCCGGCATTAAAACATAGTTCTTTAAACAATGCTATGGCTATTGCGACAGAAATGTCAAAATCGGATATTATTCCAAAGGAATTTCAAAATAAGCCTGCGAACTGTTTTATAGTAGTTCAGTTAGCAAATAGATTAAAAGCAGATCCGTTTATGGTTTTGCAAAATACTCATGTTATATATGGCAAGCCTGCAATAGCAAGCTCATTTATTATTGCTTGTATTAACGGCTCAGGCAAACTTAAAGGCTCATTAAAATTCAAACTCGATGAATCCGAATCAAAATGTTTTGCTTGGGGTATTGAAGCGGCAACAGGTGAAAAATTAATCGGTCCGGTTGTTTCGTTAGAAATGGCAAAGGCTGAGGGGTGGATTGCAAAAAACGGCTCAAAATGGAAAACTATGCCGGGGATAATGCTTAGATACAGAGCGGCTTCATTCTTTGGCAGACTTCAATGTCCTGAGATTTTGAGCGGTATTTATTCAACCGAAGAGGTTGAGGAAATGCAAACTCCGACATCTGAAACTGAATCAATAATAGATGTTTTTGCAGAACCCGAAACACCAAAAGAAGAACCGCAAAAACAGATTGAAGAAAAACAGACAGAAACAATTCAAGATGATGCCGAAAGCATTCCGCAAGAATATATAGACCGCGCAAATGCTTATTATGAGGAAGAATTAGAAAATGAAGCTAACGGATAAAAATTATTATTCAAATAAAGCAGATAGCGAATTTATCAGCGTTTCACAATATAAAAACTTTTACGGAACTTTAGAACGTAAAGGATGCGAAAATCAAGCATTGGCAATTATCAAGGGGGAGTTTGTCAAGGAACGAACTCCCGCAATGTTAATAGGTTCATACGTCGATGCATATTTTGAGGGTACATTAAACGAATTTAAAGAAAATACCCCCGAGATATTTAAAAAAGACGGAACGTTAAAAGCTGAATACCTTAAAGCTGATGAAATGATTAAACGCTGTGAAGCTGATAAACGTTTTATGCAATATATGAGCGGTGAAAAGCAAGTTATTATGACGGCTGAATGGCTTGGGGCAAAATGGAAAATCAAAATGGATAGCTTTTTAAAAAATAAAGCAATAGTTGACCTTAAAACCGTTGACGATTTATATAAAGGTGTATATTGCGACGGCATCGGGAAACTAAACTTTATACAAGCAAAAGGTTATGATTTTCAATTAGCGGTTTATCAAAAGATTGTTGAACTCAATACCGGGGAAAAATTACCTTGTTATATTGCTGCAGTCGATAAAACAAAATCACCGGCTATTGAAGTTATACAAATCACGCAGGCAGAATTAGATTCCGCATTAGTCGGTGTGAATGAAACTGTAATAAAAAGGATTATCGATTTAAAAAGCGGTAACGCTGAACCTGATAGGTGCGGCAGATGCGATTTTTGCAAAGCTACAAAAGTTATCGACAAGCCTATTAGTATGGGGGAATTGCTAACAGATAGAGGTTAAAAATGAATATATCAAGAGGTTACGTCAGATTGTTTAGGCAAATAGACGAGTGGGAATGGTACGACAACCCTTATGTTAAAGCTATATTTTTACATTGTCTTATAAAAGCAAATGACAAAGCCAAAAAATGGCGAGATTTATCATTAAAAAGAGGTCAGTTTGTTACAAGTTATGAAAAACTTGCCGCAGCTAACGGAATAACCATTCAACAAACGAGAACCGCTTTAAAACAACTGCAACTAACAAACGAAATTGAATACCAATCAACAAACCAATATACAGTAATAACGGTAAAAAACTTCAATTTGTATCAGGGAACTAACACACAAAAAACTAAGGCAGATAACCCACCAACTAACAAACAAAATGGGGGGCAAGTAACAACAACGAATAATAATATAGATATAGATAATAATATAAATACACACACTAAAGAAAAAAATAATGTGTGTGTGCTTCCTAAAATTTCTAAAGAAGAAAGAGAAATTTTAAAAAATTATGCAAGGAAGTCAAAAGCTACTAATATAACCGCTTATGTGCATACTTTAATTGCTAACGGTGGTTACTTAGAGATTTTGGAACAAGAAAAAGCTAAAGCGGAAAAGAAAAAACAAAAGGAAATTTACGCCGCCGCGGAAAAAATCGAAGAAGTTCAAGAAGATGAAAAAACAACAAAAGCGGCTTATGAGAAATTCAAAAAAGCCGGTGAAGAGTTAAGAAAAATAAAATAAGGAGCAAGTGAGCAGAGGATGCAAGCGTAGCGTATCCGTTTAATGCGAACGTAGCGAAAGGAGAAGAAAATGGCAAAATCAAATTTGAAAGAAAAAGAAGAAACGACAAACAACGTTACAGGGTTGTTTATTGAGAAGATTCAAATTAAAGAAAATCGAGCTTTAATCACTTTAAAAAATGATGATGATAAGGCTTATCAAGCAGGAAACGTCAACATGAAAGGGGAAATCACACAGGAATTTGCGGACAAATGGAATTTAGCAAAGGATATTGTTTCTGAAATTAACCCGAAATTGAGAGCGGAAAAACCGTCATTAAGACTTAATTTTATTCAATTTTATTATGATAAAAACGGGTATTTATCAGATGTCAGCTTTTCTTTAGTATGGACTTTTGACAGCCAAGGACATATTTTGAACCTTAATTATCAAAAATTCCCGATTTATAAGCCGGAAATGGCAGAAAATGTTGTCGCAATATCCGGAAAACACGAAGAATTATTGCACGAAATCTTGCAAGAAGCTAAAGAGTACATGGGTGGAAAACAACGTATTTTTCAACCTAACTTAGATTTGAAAATTGTTAAATAGCTTACATAATAATCAGAGGGAGCAGAGAGGATGTTAATACAGTTTACGATTCCGGTGCATCCGGTTTCTAAGAAAAACAGTCAGCAAATAATTACGCTAAAAACAAAATACGGAAAATCACGAAATATTATTATCCCGTCAAAAAAATACAAAGAGTTTGAAGCTGAATGTATGCCGTTTTTATTTCAAGTAAAAACGCAAGCCGGAGTTGTGGACTTCCCCGTTAATATGGCGGTGTCGTTTTATGTTTCAAAAAAATTAAAATACGATCTAACCAATTTACTTGAAGCAATAGACGATGCTGCCGTAAAATCGGGGTTTATTGCTGATGATAACAGGGATATTATCGCAGGTCATGACGGGAGCAGGGTTTATTACGACAAACTCAACCCCCGAATAGAAGTAACGATTACCCAAATGGATGATTATACGCAATGGAAACCGACTAATGTTTTACAGAAAGGATTATTTGAATGAATTATGTAATGCATATATGCCGTAATAAAAAATGCAATAACGGTTGGATAGATAAGGATTTGACAAGATGCAAAACTTTTCCCCCTGATTGGAAGTATTGTAAAGAGTGTGCAAAGGCTCTTGGAATTGATTACGATGCACAAACACCGGATAGCAATTTAACAAAAAAAGAATTAGAAATTAAAAATAAAAAAAGAATACGTTTTGAAGAGAATAAAAATAAAATCTGTGCAGACACAGGGGGGGGAAAAATCAATTTTTAACCCTTAAAAGGTATGTTTATACCTAAAATAATTTTTACACCCCTTAACGGGGTTATACACAACGATAAAAATAGGAAGAAAAAACAATGAGAAAAAAACGAAATTTATTTAACGAGAAAGAAATAAAAATTTTAAAAATGATTGCCGCCGGATATTCAAGCACGGAAATCGGAGCGGAATTTAGCTTGACGGTCGGAACTATTGACAATTACGTTAAAGCTATGCTTATTAAACTTAATGCAGCGAACAGAACAAATCTTGCGTGTGAATGTATTCGCCGCGGGATTATCAGCTAAGATTTTTTGAAAAAGAGTGAGGGCATTATGACTGAATTAATGGCAGATTCCGTGATTAATAAAGAGTGGCTTGAATGGTATGGCGATGCGTGGCGGGTTTATGAGGATTATTTAAAACAAAAAGACATCCTAATAAAACGCATCGGAACGCTTAAAGCCGTTAGTTACGATAAAGATAAAGTTATTAACGGTTCAAGTTCGCATCTATCAGAGCAAGAACGGTATACAATGCGGCTAGAGAAAATCAACTCATACATAAAAGAATGTGAAGAAATCCTTTTGCCTGCAAAAGAACGGCTAAAGCAGCATATCAGACGTATTAAAAAGGCGGAATATAGAAAAATATTAATTTTAAGATATATCGAACGGTGGAAATGGACAGATATTATTCAAGAATGTTTTTGGTACGAAGAAGATATCAATACTAATTTTGAAAAATACAAAGACAAGTGCTTGTTTTGGAATAGGTCCGCACTAAAGCAGCTTGAAGAAATTACCGAAAAACCATATATAAAAGCAGAAACACAGCTTAACTTACTAGGAAAGGAAACATAATGGAAGATAAAGACAAAATTATCGCAGAACTCAAGGCTGAAATTGAAACATTAAAAAAGGTAAAAGATTTTGCCTGTATTAATCTTAACAATTACATCGCAGACAATAATAAACTCAAAGCCGAGAATGACAGGCTGAAACAGGAATGGCGATTAGATTGTTTGAAGTGTGAATATAAAAATACAAAAGCTGATGTTGATAAATACCGCAAGACCTTGCAAGAGATAAGAGAGATTGCGGTAGATACTAAAGACTGTAAGCAATATGAAATAGACCATGATTGCTTTAATGATACAAGATGTAAAGCACTAAGAGAATTTATAGAAACATTACAAGAGATTTTAGACCTTATAACCAAAGCAGAGGAAGAATGAACAATTTTGAATATCATTTAAATAAAAAAATAGAAAGTGGACATTTATATCATACTGCTTTTCAAACAAAAAATAATGTCTGTGATAAATGCCCTTATAGAAATGCTTGGGGTAATAAATGTAGAAAATTTAATGTAAGCATAAATCGTATCAACCAATCAAATGGTGGATTTCACCACGAACCTTGCAAAGAGTGTTTGGAATACAAAATACAACAAAGTGATATTGCTTATATACGAAAATGTTATGAAAGGCGGAAAAATAAATGAATAACTACGAAAAGATAAAAACTATGACACTTGATGAAATGGCAAGGTGGCTATCTAATTGGTGTAAAATTTTTAGCGATGAAGTTTATACAAGTGATAAATATATTAAATTTAGATTGAATGATTATATGAAAGCTACAAAACAATGGCTACAACAACGCTTTGAAAATTAAAGGGGTTGCGGCTGGCATCATCCGCCAATATCGAGAAAAAGAGGGGGTTCAAAAATATTGGAAACGTCAAGCCGCACAAACCTCTGAATTAATCAAAAAAATGCGAGAAACAAAAGGCGATTCTATGCCGGAGAGTTTTAAGGCTTTACGCAAGACTTTATTTATGTAATGATAATTATGTATGTATGTGGGGGTATCCGTTTTTTTGTTTCTTCCCCCACCTTTTTTTGCAATAAAAAAAGCCGCAAAGCGTAAGCCCTGCGGTTTGAGTAAATTGTCAATTTTAAGGATGGTTTAATAATGAAAAAAAGATGATATTATTTAGCCGGATTAATTTTTTTTAGATACCAATAAATTTTTGCTCTAATAAATGCTCCTGTTTTAAATGCGTTGCCGCTCATATATGGCAGCTTTGTTAAGTCAATTTTGCCTATGTTTTGATCTAAGTACGAATTGTATTGAATTATATCGGTTATGATTTTATGGTTTTTATCGTAAAGATACCCTTTTGACTTAAGTTTATACCCTCTGCACATCTCTCCGATTTCTGCGTGGGTGTAAAAATCATCTACCGTCAAATTATATTCATTTATCTTTTCGGCACAGGTTTTAAAGAACTTCTCTATTTGCACCGGAGTTATTTTACTTGTCGAAAGTCCGCCGCAACACGCTATATTATAGGTGATTGAGTTCATGCCGCCGGTTGACGATGCACATCCGACCGCAAGCCCTTTATGCAGCTCCCCCGCTCCGTCAATTAATAATTGATAGCTCGTTAAATCTATTCTGTTAGGGTTTAATCCCCCGCCGGTCCAATGTCCGATTATAAATTTTACCGTCATTTGATGATTTCCTCTAAAGTGTCAATCCTTTTGTGTGCTGATTTTGTCGACTGTTCAGCGATAATCATGCGTTCAAGCACATTGTTATATTTCCGCATTTCGTCTTTTAATTCTTGTTTATCAGTTTTCAAATCCTCTTTTATCTCGCTTATTTGCTCTTGCATAAACGCTACCGTTGTTTTAAAAACTCCGATAAAAATGCCTACCGAAATGAGCTGAATTACTACCGATATAATTAGTTCGGGTGATAGATTTAGCATTTTTCACCCCCTGCAACAAACAGATGATACAATTCATCGGGAGTAATTTCGGGGTTAACGTCTTTAAATAACCCTTGTTTTTGCAGCTCCCTTAAATGAAATTCCGAACAGTGACGGCGATATTTGCTTTGTCGTTTCGTAAATACACTTCTTAATGCTGATAAATACGGATAAAATTCATCTACGTGATAAAGGCAATTAAGACTAAACATTTTTGTATCTAGGTCAAAATCCCTTACGACAATTTTAAAATCTTCATCGGATTCAATAATAAAATCATAAAGCGGTTGAATACTAGCTTTAGGCGGTTTCATATCGAAAATATACAATTCACCTTTATAATCAATAATGCTTCCTGTATGACTAGGTGTAAAACAGTCTTTTGTTTTGCATTTTGCAAAAAGATGTTTTTCTCCCCACCGGACAAGCTTCGATGTCCAAGTATTTTGTTTTGTGAAAACCGCAGAACCTGTTAATCTTGCGTGGTTCATGTCAAGCCATTTAAGAATATTTTCCGGTGATATTTTTTTTAAATCGTATTTATCTAAAACTTGTGTCATCTTTCAGCCCTCGCCTGTGATATAAATTTGCCGTTTTTATAAAACTTCAGCTTTGATTTTAGCCAATTGCCGGCGGCGTTCTTAACATAGTATAATTT
>ONTD01000028.1 GCA_900320675.1 uncultured bacterium | reverse complement strand
GCAGTAGAAACTGAAAATTACGTAAGGAAACTTATTGAACCAAAATTAAATATAGACCAGTATCTTGAAAGGTACGGTAAAAATCACGTATTTAATGATTTGGAAAAATTAAAAATCAGAAGTAAAGGGTTTGGTGCTTTAAGATCAATTCTGGTATTTGGTTTTGTATACAGATTTTTCGTACCGCTTGTTGTAGTAAAACCGACAAACTGGATTTGCGAAAAATATCTTGAGTACAAAAAATCTAAACAAGCACAAGATAAAGTATAGTATTTTTTAGCCGCTATCACTGCATTGAGATATTTCTGAAGTGTTCTATTTTCATCTCAGGTTTTAGAGTTATCGCAACAACATCAATCCTGTATTTTTTAACCTTGTGTTCTTCAAGATAAAAATAAATCCCCTTTTTGATATTTTCATATTTAGATTTTGTAATTGCCTCAACCGGAGCCCCGAATTTATCTGTTGTTCTGGTTTTCACTTCCACAAAAACCGTTGTATTTTTAATTTCGGCAATAATATCAATCTCGCAAAACCTTGAATACCTAACATTTCTGTCCAAAATTTTATAACCGTTCTTTATAAGATATCTGCACGCCAAATCCTCTCCGGCATTACCAACCTTTTTGTTATCCATTACTGTTTTACCCCATATCTTGCATATTGTGTTGTATCTAAAAGATTGGACAGCTCCTGCGGGGTAAAATTCTTTGACCATCTTACAGGACAAATATCAATTCCGCCTCTCCTTGTATATAAAGCACATACAAACAAGTTATCATCCTTATCAAGGATATCTGATATACGTTTAAATATCATTTCACAACATTCCTCATGAAAATGATATTCGTTTCTGAATGAGGTAAGATACTTGATTAAACCGGTTTTTGTTATGCACCTTTTTGACTTATAATAAATAAAAACATCTCCAAAATCGGGTTGATGGGTAACCCTGCAATTTGATCTTAGAGAATCAAAAGTCAGAAAATTCTCCTTTACTATATCCCCGCAAACAGTCTCAAGAAGTTCCGGAGCTTCTTTAAAATTAGTTATTACAAGATTTTTTTCATCTGTGAAATCCGCCATATTTTCATATCTATCAAATATCTTGCATAATTTTGCATTATTATCAATAAAATTTGCTTCAATACGTGTATTCAGTTTTTCAGCTAAATCCTTTACTATCAAATCTTTACAAGTCTTCAGACTATCATCAATAGTATCTTTGAATTTTGTCATATTAAACGAATTCAAATATAACTTTAAAGATTTTGATTCAACCATATATTCACTCTCACAAGGAATTTTAATCTTTAACAGACGGGTAAAAGGCACTCCGTTATTGGTAAGGGCTGAAAACTCATAAGCATGCCAGATATCAAATCCGTAAAACGGCAAATCCTTATCGGATATGTCATATCTTTCTCTATTCAAAACTCTCGGAATAGGAACTATCAAATTTGAATCATAGGACTCTTGAGTTCCAACCTTTTGACCTAAAAATTTTGACGCAATTTCATTTATTTTATCAGTCATCATTACCCCTCTTTATAAATAATTCTAGCATAAAAAAGCCCCGAATATAAAGTTCGGGGCTTTTTATGTCAACTTATTTTCACTTATGCAATTTCTTCATAAGCTTCCGGATTGTTGAATAAATCGTAATTTATCTCGTTTTCGTTATCTGCAATAGCGGCAACCACAACTGCATCAGAAGCGACATTTACCAACGTCCTCATCATATCGGTTACCCTTTCTATAGTGAATAGGAACGCAAATCCTGCAACAAGTTGCTCAGGGCTCAATCCCATTCCATTCAAGATTAAAGCAATAGTAATAAGTCCCGCTCCGGAAATTCCGGCACTTGTACTAGATGCAATAATTGCTAACAAAGCAATCTGAACAAGTAAAAATGCAGAAAGAGGAACTCCGTATGCTTGAGCAAGGAAAATAACCGCTACAACCTGTAATAACGCAGTACCGTCCATATTCAATGTTGCACCAAGCGGAAGAACAAAACTTGAGATTTTGTGAGAAATTCCTCTCTTTTCACAACACGCAATAGTTAAAGGTAAAGTTGCAGATGAACTTGCGGTTCCGAATGCTACCATTAAAGCCTCCGCTACAGCCGAATACAACATCCATATTGATACTTTAGAAAAACATCTTAAAAATATCGGATAAACCACAAACATTTGAATGAAAAATCCTATAGCCAAAACTAACAAATATTTACCGATACTTGCGAATATATGCATACCAAAACTCGATACAGCAGACGCCGTTAATGCAAATACACCGGGAGCTGCTAAGAACATAATCCAATCTGTTATCTTCATAGTTGCTGCGAATACAGATTCAAAAAATGAAACAATTGGTCTGCTCACATCACCGACTTTAGCAAGAGCAATAGCAAAAATCAGGACAAACACAATAATTGCAACCATATTACCGCTGGCAAGAGCCGCTAAAGGATTACTCGGAATAAAATCCAAAAACATACTCAACAAATGCCCCTGCTGCTGATTCATAGCAGTTGCAACCGAAGCCTGAACAGCACTTGCATTATTTGCCGCAATATAGTGTGCAGCACCTAATCCGGGTTTAAATATTAAAGCAAGAACAGTTCCGATTGATACTGCTGCCGTCGTTATTATACCGTAGTATAAAATCATCTTTGTACCAAATTTACCGAGCTGCTTATTGTCCCCTATACTTGTAATACCAATAATTATAGCCGAAATTACAAGCGGGATTACGACCATTTGAATCAGCCTTATAAACACCTGCCCTATAAATGTCAACAAAGTCGATACCAACGGATATGCATGTGAGTGTAAAAATATACCGACAACTACACCGGCAATTATACCGAAAAATATATGCCAGTTTCTTTTAATACCCAGTCCTAATGCTATAAGTATCTGCATCTGGAGTTTTGAATCTTTCATTGTTTATGTCCTCTTACTTCTTATAAAATCATTAATACCCAACCATTATACTATACAGGCATTATTTTTTGAATATATTAAACAAAAAATCAATCAAAAAAAGTACCCGACTACTTCTTGTAGACTTTGTTTAAAGCATCAATATCCTGTTTAAGCAAATGTCTGTTAGAAAAATCGAATGTTTCCGCCATAACTCCTTTACTACCGTCAGCAGGGACTCCCAAAGCCTCACCGACTGCTCTCAGAGCAATAGCTTCAGTCTGGGCAGTAGTAAAATACTTACCCTTAGCTGAACGTCTGGCAATTATTATTCTCAGCTTATAAAAATATCCGCGGCTTGTATCCATATGCCTTTTCCCGATACTGGTATACTTTTGTTCAACAACATAAGGTTCACCGTTTGAGAGTGTATCTACATACACCACTGAAATTTTTGACAAACGCTCTGTATTATGCGACCTCCTGAACAAAAATCTGACAGTACCGCCTGAATCTTTTTGCCATTCACGAAAAGCTTTCATAACCGTTGCCGTCTGAGGAGCATTAGGGATATACACACTAACAGGCATGCTAAACCATCTCGGATTACTATACGCCATCGCAGATGTAACACTAAAAAACAATAAAAATAATGTTAATAAAATTTTCTTTATCATATATATTTTAAAGCTCCACACACAAATTTTTGCTACATTGCAACTTAAATATTAACAAATATTAATATCCGACAGACCAATCAATAGCTAACTTTAAATCCTTCTTCTCTTTTGCCGCAACACCGGCTGCAATTTGAGGGACCTCTATCACTTTAGCAGCTTTTTGCAAAATATTTTGTTGAGCCATCATTGAATCAACATTGTTAAAAGATTTTAGCCTGTCTAATTGATTTTGCAATTCAGAATTTTCATCATTTAGGGTAGTAACCTGTCTTGAAATTGTGTTTAAAGTTATCTCATTAGACATTGAAAAATAGTAACTTATAAAAGCACTAATGACACAAACTCCCAAGATTGAACACAATGTCATGTTCACCTTTCTGATGGCCATTTCTTTTAACAAGTTTTCTTTATAAAAATAGCCTTCTATAATTTGCGATTTTGTTATAGGGTTCTGCGCATAACCCTGTGTCTCATATTGATACTCTCTTACTCTTGCAGTACTATTCAATTTTAACTTCCCCAATTATCTGCTCAACTTACCCAACTTTTAATTTATACATCTTGCAATTCTAAGTTTTGCACTCCTTGACGGCGGATTTTCCCTAATTTCCCCTTCTGTCGCCGTTATAGGTTTCTTATTTATCAATTCCAATCTCGGCGGGGGACATTTGCAAATCATCTGAGTTTTATCGCAATGACACCTCTGAGAGTGGTATTTGAATATCTGTTTTACTATCCTATCCTCTAACGAGTGAAAACTTATTACACTTATTATAGCACCAACATCTAACAAATCCAACACATCATTCAATGTATTTTTTACATTTGTTAACTCTTGATTAACTTCTATTCTAATCGCCTGAAAAACCCTTGTAGCGGGGTGTACACTCGATTTTACACGAGGTGTCGCCGACACAATTAAATCTGCCAATTCCGTAGTTGTTTCAAGCTTTTTAACCTTTCTTACTTCAATTATTTTTTTCGCAATTCTTTTTGAAAAATGTTCCTCTCCATATTCAGAAAAAATTCGCACCAAATCCGCTTCAGAATAGGTATTTACAACATCATAGGCAGATAAAGTACTGCTTTTATCAAATCTCATATCCAAATGTGCCTCTTTAGAAAAAGAAAAGCCTCTTTCTGCCTTTGTTAACTGATGATACGAAGCACCCAAATCAAACAATACGCCGCCCGTAATTTTTTCTATCCCTAAATTTTGTAAAACTTTCTTAATATTTGTGTATGAATCTTTTACAATTGTTAAGTTTTTGTAATCTTTTAGCCTTTCTTTTGATGCACTTATTGCATCTTCATCAATATCAAAGGCTATGAGCCTGCCGTCAGGCTGAATACGGTTCAATATCAGCTCACTATGTCCGCCGCCCCCTAAAGTACAATCAACATAAACAAGACCGTTGGTGCAATTTAAAGCATCAACGGCTTCGTTTTTCATTACAGTATAGTGCTTAAATTCATCCATAAAAAAATTTTAGCACAGACCTTATATAAATATCTATATTTTATTACTATGTATTAACGAGACCTTCAAGGCCTTGGGTATCCAAAATTTCCATAAATTTTGCATACGTATATACCACGTCATCAGATACTTCACTATCATCAGTAATTTTTATAACATCAGATGCCAAAGAAGATTTTAAATTATCTTCAAAAATTGTGAAGTCCTCGGGAATAATTGCAGGTTCACTGACATCGTTGAGGTAGTAAAGATCAATAAAGTCAAATTCTCTGTTCATAAATATATACTCCTTAGAATTTTGTGGTTTCATTATTATGTAAGACGGCATAAATAAAAAAAACTTTAACTTTAAACGGATTATGTTAAAAAAACTTAATAATAAAAGCTCCCGATTTTGTCGGGAGCTTTTACGCTGTCTTATTTAAAGAAAGGAATTTAGTATTATTTATGCAGCTTGTTTTGTTTTTTCAATTTGCTCTTTATTTTCAGGGTTTAGGGCAACTTCATCAGCTATTTTGTTTAATTTATCTAAAGCTTCTGTAGCTGCAGCTCTTACATTTTCATCCTGATCATTTTGAGCTATTTCGAACACAGTCTTCAAGTCTTTTTTGTAGCTTGGGTCTTGGATGTAGCTTAAAGCTTCGATAGCAGACGCTCTGACTGTCGGGTTCGGATTTCCTTTTAACTGTTCAACCATAGTAATTGCACCAGGGAGTTCAGTTAGAGGAACTGTCATATTTTTCAATCTTTTTACTTCATCACCGTACAATTTTTGTAAGATTGCTGCTGTAAAGATTGCGTAACTTTTATTTCTTTCCGCTTTTTCTTTAGGAGTTATGGTTGCTTCAAGAGCAGCGGCTTTTTCTTCTTTTGCCATTTGAGATTCGTTTATAGATTTTCTCTGAGCTTGAACTTCAGCACTAGGGCCTTCTAAAGCTGTTGTATCAGCTTTGATTATATCGTTTAAAGCATCAACTACTTTTGTATCTAACAAATCTGAGGCTTTTTCTTTATCGTTATCAACCATATCCGCTATTTGTTCCATAGCAGCAGCTTGAACGTCATAATCAGGATTTGTTAATTTTGCGATAAATTCATTTATATCAACTTGAGGTTTAATTTCTTCAGGTTCTACAACTTCTACAGGTTTTTCTGCGGCAGCCGGAGCTTCTTCTCTGACCTCATCTTTTACCTGTTCGTTTTTCTTTTCTTCAGACTTTGGAGCTTCTGTTACAACCGGTGCCGGCGGAATTTTTTCCGGATTAAGAGGGATTTCTCTGGCAACAGTTTGTTCAGGTTGAGGGTTTACTGCCGGAGGAACGACTACGGGAGTTTGCGATTGAGCAGATACTTCCGGAGCTGTAATTTGCGGCGGCATGTAATATGGTTGAGTTTCAGCTTTCGGATACTCATAAATAGGTGCCGTTGTTTTTTCATACTGAGGTTCAACTGCAGGAATCTGACCTGTCGGAACATTCACCATCGGATTGTGGATGTCAATTTTAACTGCATTGTAGCTCGGCTGTTGTTGTGCTACCGGTTTGCAATTGGGTAAATTTGGAATTTGCATCATTTTATCTTTTCCTTTCAATAAATAATATTGTCTATTCCTATTCTACCTGTTAAATACCTCTCAAGAAAATTTATTGCTAGAATTTGCACATGTTTTAACAATTCTTAACATGTAAATGCAAATAAAATTTAATATAATTCAATAAAATCAATATTTTTGAGATTTAAAAATTTTTGTGCTATACTGAAGAGGAGAGATAATATTTCATTTTAAAAAGGGTATATAAGGAAATATGGTTTTAGCAAATATAAGCGAAAGAAAGTCTATTAGGAATGCATTCGGTAAGGCTCTGGTAGAGGAAGGCAAGAAAAACAAAGATATCGTCGTATTGGATGCAGATTTAGCATGCTCAACCCAAACAGCAATGTTCGGCAAAGAATTTCCCGAAAGATTTTTTGATATGGGAATTGCGGAACAAGATATGATAGCAGCTGCAGCCGGACTTGCATCTGTTGGAAAAATTCCGTTTGTCGCTACCTTTGCTATGTTTGCGACAGGAAGACCTTATGATCAAATAAGGAATTCCGTGTGTTATCCTGAATTCAACGTTAAGATTATTGGTACTCACGGCGGAGTAACAGTCGGAGAAGACGGAGCAAGTCATCAGGCATTAGAAGATATCTCTCTTATGCGAGGAATTCCAAATATGTCAGTTATTGTGCCTGCTGACTGCAGAGAATGTGAACAGGTTATAAAATTTGCCGCAGAGAATTACGGACCTATGTACATAAGAATTCCAAGGACAAATGTATACGACGTTTTTGACAACGATTACGAATTTGATTTTTGCAAAGCCAACGTTATACAAGAAGGAACTGATGTTACGGTAATTACAAACGGAGAAACTCTTGCTGAAGTTATATTTGCAGCAAGAGAATTAGAAAAAGAAGGATACTCCGTACAAGTATTACACGTACCTGTAGTAAAACCTTTGGATAGTTCTACAATTATTGAAAAGGCAAAACAGACAAAATTTGTTATAACTGTTGAAAACCACTCTATTATAGGCGGACTCGGCAGTTCTGTTTGTGAATTATTATCATATTACTATCCTATGCCTGTGATAAGACTCGGAGTAAATGATACCTTCGGCCAGAGCGGCAAGTGGGATGAATTGCTTGATTACTACGGATTAAATGCCAATAAATTAGTTAAAACAATCAAGAAACAAATTGACAGGTTCAGATTGGTAAAATAAAAGTAAGGGAAAATATAAAGAATGATTCAATTTAGATCGGTAACAAAAAAATATAAAACCGGAAACTACGCATTAAAAAACGTAAATCTTGACATTATGGCAGGGGAGTTCGTTTTCGTAGTCGGAGCTTCCGGTGCAGGGAAATCAACCCTGATGAAACTTTTATACCACGAAGAATGCCCGACAAGCGGTACTGTTACTATTGGCGGAATAAATATCGCAAACCTTTCAAACGATAAAATACCTAGTTTGAGAAGATGTATGGGAATTGTATTTCAGGATTATAAACTTCTTCAAAACATGAGTATATATGACAATGTTGCTTATGTAATCAGAACTTTAGGCATGAGTACAAGAGAAATTAACGCCAGAGTAATGGGGGCATTAAAAATTGTCGGTTTGGAAAATAAAATTCACGCAACCCCATCGGAATTGTCCGGCGGCGAGCAACAAAGAGTCGGTATAGCAAGGGCAATTGTTAACGGTCCGCCGCTTTTGATAGCGGATGAACCTACAGGTAACTTAGACCCGAAAAACTCGCTGGAAATTATGCAAATTTTGGATCAAATTAATCAACGCGGCATTACTGTTATTGTATCTACTCACGATAACGCTATGGTTGATTACTTTAGAAAACGTGTTATTACCCTTGATAAGGGCGAAGTTATAAGAGATATTCAAGCAGGTACATATGAGTAAACAGACTATAAAAAAAGAAGTAAAAAAACATATTCCGAAAGACTGGCTCTGCGAGTTGAGAATATTATACAGACTGACAATGGAGACCTTTAACGATATTAAAAGAACAGGTGTCGTAAATTTGGTAATAATTACAACCATGGCAGCCATTCTTACAATATTTGGAGCGTTTTTCCGTTCGGCAATGACAATATCTTCATTTGCACACGAACTCGGCAACGTGCTGGAAATATCTGTTTACTTAAAGTCAGATGCTGATGCTAACATTGCAAAAAACAGAGTAGGCGAATTTGAACATGTCGAAAGTGTTAAGATTGTCTCAAAAGCTCAATCATGGGCTGATTTAAAAAGAGAGATGAAACTGCCTGATGTTGAAAACCCGCTTCCTGATACGCTTCACGTAAAAGTAGACAAACCTGAAAACATTGACACAGTATTTTCAAAAATTAAAACACTTTCGTCTGTTGAAGACATGAGTTACGCTCAGGCTTTAGCAAAAAAAATACAAATGCTTAATCACGTCGTAAATACCATAACAATACTTGTTGTAATAATTCTTGGGATACTGACCATTACGATTATTAACAATACAATACAATTGGTTATACAATCCAGAAAAGATGAGATAGAAATCATGAGATTAATGGGCGTAAGTAACTGGTATATAAGATTTCCGCTGCTTATGCAAGGGGCATTTTACGGATTTGTCGGTTCCATAGTAGCGTTCATACCGTTACATTTTGTAGAAAACTGGCTGCTGCATGCTCATCAGTTCTTCATGGTTCCGACGCCTCAATTTGCACAAACAACCGTTGCATTAACAATGTTTGCAATGGGAATACTGTTCGGTGCCGGCGGAAGTTTACTGTGTATCAAGAAACATTTGCAAGTGTAGGGATATGAATACTATCATATTAATTACAAATCAAGATGAAATAAAAACAAAGCTTCAGGAAAATTTGGTTTTATTAAGGAGCTCTGATAAGCTGCTTGCCGCAAATTACGATAACGCACCTGACGTATTGTACGATTTAAGACCTGATATCATTATTCTTCATGAACATGAAAACAGAGAAAAGACAACAGGGCTAATAAAATACCTAAAAGAACGCAGAATTTTTTCAAATTCAAATATTATATTACTTGTGAACAACTACGACAGAGCATTTATCTTGTATGCATATGACCAAGGAATAGATGATTATATTACAGTCAATTCCGAACCCTCTGAAATCTTAATCAGGGTAATCAACAGTATTAGGAAATCCGAACTTAACTCAAAAATCAGAAGATATGCATCATCTTTGTCTTATTACGGGATATTGGATAAAGATAGCGGTTTTTATAATCCTAAATTTGAAGATGAAGTTCTTGAAAAGGAAATACACAGAGAGGATTATATCGGCGGGACATATATGCTGATATCTCCTGATGAAAACGGTAAAAAAGAATTCTCGTGCGAAAAATTTGAATACGCTCTTCAAAAATCAGTTCGAACCGGAGATATTGTATCAAATTCAACCGGTTCAAAATATTCATTATTACTACACACAGGTGTAGACGGAGCGATTAAGGTATTAGAAAAAATCAAATCCGAACTACCGGAAAAATGCACCATAAAATGCGGCATATCAATGATAGACGGGAAAGATTTTAAAGAAATAAAGAAGAAAGCTATATGTGCATTAAATAGTGCAATGCTTAACAATTCTGATTATATAGTATTTTCAACAGAAGAAACGAACTCTGAGGATTGGCTTGAAATTCCGGAAAAAGAAGAAAAAACTTTTAAGTTTTTGAAAAAAGCGTTTACTAAAAAAATAGAAAATACTATTGCTCCGGTATTCTACAGAGTACAAAAAGCTTATGAAGAAAAAATAGGGGAAGCAAAAATAGCACAATTTACCGATGAAAGCCAGAGTGTCTTTAGAATAATATGCGGGAAAAATGAGAGCCGCTTTACAATGATATATCCGGCTTACTCTAAAGTCATTGTATATATCACCCATTCAGGGTTTGATTCACCTGAAAATCGTGAATTTAATCTTCCGCTTTCCGACATAACTCAAGATAGAATTAACGACCTATTAGAAGGCTTTGTTAATGAATTTATCGGAATATACAGACATATCCACTAGGAGTAACGTTTAAATGTTAGATGAAAATAATTCTCTTGTACTTGTAATTGATATACAAGAACGCCTTGTATCAGCACTTGAAAAAGATATTATTACAGAAAAGGCTGCAAAACTTGTCGCTGCAGCAAAAATATTAAATATCCCCGTAATAGTTAGCGAACAGTACCCTAAAGGACTTGGAAACACCGTAAATTCAATTAAATTAAATTTAGATAATAGTACGGAATTTATTGAAAAAACAAGTTTCTCGCTTTTAAGAGAAGAAGGGTTCCTTGATAAATTAAAATCGTACGGCAAAAAGCAAATTGTGATTTGCGGAATAGAAACACATATCTGTGTATATCAAACTGCACTTGAACTTATTGAAGCCGGATTTGAAGTTGTAATTGCAAAAGATATATGTGCAAGCCGAAATAAATACGAATTTAAAGCAGGAATAGAAGCTATGAAAAACTCCGGCGCAAAAATATCTTGTTTGGAAATAATACTTTTTGAATGGCTAAAAGGCGCAAAGCACCCCAAATTTAAAGAAGTTCAGGCTCTTATAAAATAATTTTATCTATAGGCAATCGCAATATCTTTATTAATTTGATTACGTAAGTCATCAATTGAGTTAAATTTTTTTTCCGGACGAATCATCTTGTTAAACTCAATCCTTAAAGATTTTCCGTAAATTTCTTCATCAAAATCCAGAATATGGGTTTCTAAAGTACATCTGTTATCATCAGAAACAGTAGGGCGAAGCCCAAAATTAGTAATTCCGCGATACACCCTGCCGCCATATTTCACGTCAACCGAATAAACTCCAAACGGTAAGTCAATAAGCTCCCCCGGGTAAACAAGATTTGCGGTTCTAAAGCCTATTTTTCTGCCGAGTTTCTGTCCTTCAACAACTTCACCTTCTATTGGGAATTTATACCCAAGCATATCATTTGCCAATTCTATTTTACCGCCGGATAGAAGTTCTCTTATCTTTGTACTGCTGACAGTTTCACCCGTTACTTTTTGTTCCGGAGTTTCAAAGTACATGTATCCGTATGTATCTGCCATATCTGAAAGAAATTTTGTATCTCCGCTTTTATTTAAACCAAAATTATGATTAAATCCGGTAGTTATCGCCGCAGGTCTAAAATATTTTATTATAACATGCTCTAAATAATCTTTTGCACTCATATCTGCAACATCAGCAAAATCCAATTCGTAAAGATAATCCACTCCCAAATTTTCTATTTTGGCACGCCTTTCTTCTCTTGAAAGAATATATTTTGGACAAACGCCCCAAAAATAACAACACGGATGGTCTTTGAAGGTTATAACCGCAGATTTTTTTGAGTTCAATTTTGCATATTCTACAGCTCTTTTAATAACTGACTGATGCCCTTTATGAACGCCGTCAAAATATCCCAATGCAAGACTTAAATCTCTGTTCTCTGTTAATTTTGAAAATATTTTCATACAAATATTATACAGTAAACAAAGAAAGAATATTATCAACAAAGACAAGAAAAAAGCCCCGCTTTTGGGGCTAATCTTTTTTAGGAAGGTAGGAATAGGAATTTTTCTCTCTCTTAATTAAAACGGATTTAAATAATACTCTCTCTCTCTCGTGTTTATTTAATGTTCTCTTATATATAATAAGTATATATTTTTTGTATAATTTCATGTATAATTGATTTTGTTACAAAATTTAACATCATACATTTATATTAAAAAAAATAAACGACTTTACAAATTATTTTTTCTAATATATACTACAGGAAGATAAAAGTTTATTACTAGAGTAGTTAGTAAAAAAAAGAGGTAGTAAAAGATGAGAAAACTTTTAGTTGGTTTATTTGCAGCTGGCGTAGTTGCTTTGAGCACTACAGTTCCGACATTTGCTGCAAAAATTTCTGACGTAAGCACAAATTATTGGGCTTCAACAGAAATCAATAACGTTGTAGACAACAACGTTATGAGCCTTACCGGCGGAAAATTCAATCCGGAAGGTACAGTATCAAGAGTAGAATTTGTACAAGCTTTATTAAGAGTTTTAACAAATGAAAATCTTGACGTAACAATTTCAAACATCTTCAGTGATGTTAACGCATCTGATTCTTATTACAAAGATGTACTAAGATCTCAACAATTAGGTTTGGTATACGGATATCCGGATGGAACATTCAAACCAAGCAAATTGATGTCAAGAGCTGAAACACAATCAGTAATCAGCCATATTACAAAAGATATGAACGCTGATGCTTCATTATTGAAGAATTTCATTGATGCTTCAGAAGTTCCGGCATGGGCTAAAAATGCTTACGCTAAAACATTGAACTATGGTATCTATGTAAATTATCCAAACCCATCAGAATTGAGACCAAACGATGTATTATCAAGAGCTGAAGCTGCTGTAATTCTTTACAGATTAAGACAAAAAGCAGGTTTAATTAAATCTCAATACGTTGGTTCTGAATTAGAAAAAGTATTAGGAACTGAACACTTGAACGCTGTTAAGAAAGCTCCAAGCGATGAAGTTGTTATTACAAACAAGAGAAACGTAATCAAAGAAGGTAACGCAATGTACGTTGCATTCGATGAAAAATTCAAATCAGAAGTAGCTAGCGAAGGTGATAGCATTGCATTCGTAGCTAACGAAGATATCGCTACTGAAGAAGGTACTACATTATTCCCAGCTGGTACTAAATTCTACGGTAACGTAATAAGCATTACAGATCCAAAATGGTTCAACAAGAATGCTAGAGTTTATGCTCAAATCACAAAAGCAGTTCTTCCTAGCGGCCAAGTAGTTTCTATGAACGCTAAACCGTTCTACAAAAACTATGAATTAAAAGAAGGTCCTTGGATGACAGCTGGTAAATTAGCATTATGCACAGTAACCGGCGGTGCTGTTGGTACTGGTGCTGGTGTTGGTTTGGCATTCATTCCTAGCCCTGATAAAATCGGTACAGGTATTGCAATTGGTGCTCCTGTTGGTGCAGCAGTTGGTTTAGCAACCGGTTTGATCACAAAAGGTTTGAACTACCATGCAAAAGCTGGTGAAGAAATTAAAGTTATTATGCTAAACGATGTAAGCATCGCTAAGTAATAGATTTTAATTGCTATGACTGTGTGCGGGTGAAGAAATTCACCCGCTTTTTTTACGCCGCGAGCAAATATTAAAAACTTAAATAAATTTATTTGACTTTTAACCCTGTAAACTGTATTATAGTAAGGAAGATTAGACAATTTTAAAGGGATAAGAAGATGGGATTGAGACAGAAAAATATACTTTCTTTACTTAATGATAAAACAATAGATTTTAACGATAGAGTAGCATTAGGAACAAAAACCCCATTAGGGTGGAAAGAGTTTACATACAAAGGAGTCGGAGTACTTGCCAGAAAACTCGGGACCTACCTTATAGAAAACCTTGAAGTAAAAAAAGGTGATAGATTAACCATCTTATCAGAATCAAAGCCGGAGTACGGAGCATGCTTATTTGCTGCAGCTTTAGCCGGCATGACAGTAGTTCCGTTGGATGTTAAACTAACAAAATATGAGCTTACATCAATTTTATCTGACTGTGAACCGACTGTAATGCTAGTTTCTCAGCACTATCTGGACACAGCAAAGGAAATTCAAAAAAATATAACATCTATTAAAAACATTCTGGTAATGGATGAACCTTCATACAACCAAGAATTTACAAGCATACATGCACTGCCATACACAAAGGATGCAAAATGGCGAAGAATGGGTTCAAAGTCTACGGCACTTATAATTTACACATCAGGAACAACAGGATCTCCAAAGGGCGTTGAGATAACCTATAGCAATATATTTTCACAATTGGAAGATTTAAAGATCGTTATGGATCATATTATTCCGTCAAAGCATTGCAGAATGTTATCAATTTTACCGATGAACCACCTTTTTGAATTAACTGTAGGATTCTCTACATTTTTAAATTTAGGATATTCCGTATACTATGCTCTAAGCCTAAAACCAAAAGATATTTTGGCAATAATGAGAGAAAAACAAATTAATTTTATGATTGTAGTACCTGCATTTTTGAAATTGTTAAAGACATCAATAGAATCAGAACTTAAAAATTATTCTGCAATTAAGAGATTTATATTTGATATAAAGTATAATTTGGCACAGTTTGTACCGTTTATGCGCATAAGAAGGATGATGTTCCGAGATATCCATAAACAATTCGGCAGACACTTTAAAGCATGCTTATCCGGTGGCGCTCCGCTAGATATACACGTTGGAAAATGGTTTAGCAGACTTGGAATAAAAGTATATCAAGGTTATGGATTATCAGAATGCAGTCCTGTGGTATCAATGAATTATGATAAACGCCATGATTTAGCATCTGTAGGTAGAGCATTAAAAAGCTTATCCGCAAGAATTGATTCTGAGACCGGAGAATTGATGGTAAAAGGACCTGCCGTAATGAAGGGATACCATAATCAACCGGAATTGACAGCCGAGGTAATTACTAAAGATGGCTGGCTGCATACCGGAGATATTGCCGAAATTAAAGGCGGACATATTTATATTACCGGCAGAATTAAAAATATGATTGTTCTTTCAGGCGGTAAAAAAGTGTTCCCTGAAGAAGTTGAAGCCGTTTTGGAGAAAAGCTCATACTTCAAAGAAGTTTGCGTATTTGGGCACGTCAGAACCTTCGGTAGTAAAGACGGTACAGAAGAAGTTACCGCAGTCGTAGTTCCAACTGAAGAAATTCTTTCTCAATACAATGATGAAGAAATCGACAAACTTGTAAAAGGCGAGGTAAAACAGCTTGCAATGAAATTAACACCTTATAAACGTCCTGTTAATGTTATTGTACATAAGGAAGCTTTACCGAGAACAGCAACAAATAAGGTTAAACGAAAAGAAGTTAAAAAACTTGTTACTGTTTAATACAAAAACTAAACAAAAAAAATCCCCGATTAAATTTAATCGGGGATTTTTATATATTGTAAAATTTATAATTAGAAGTTTAATCCTGCTTCACGAGCTGCGTCAGCTAATGCTGCAACACGACCGTGATACAAGAAACCGCCTCTGTCAAATACAACATCTTTAATACCGGCTTTTAATGCTCTTTTAGCAACTTCTTCACCGACAACTTTGGCAGAATCAATATTACCGCCATGAGCCAATTTTTCTTTCAACTCTTTATCAATAGAAGAAGCAGAAGCTAATGTAACTTTATTCACGTCATCAATAATTTGAGCGTAAATATGTTTAGTACTTCTATAAACAGCCAATCTAGGACAATCAGGAGTTCCTGAAATTTTTACCCTTATTGACTGATGTCTTTTTTGCACTTGAGGTTTTCTAATTTTTTGTTTAATCATTTTCTTTTCCTTTCTACCCAAACCTTCTTGAGAACCTACTTCAAGGGTTTATGCGGGCTGTTTTACGCTTGTATATTTAAATTATATTCTTGCACATTCCGTTTAAAATATTGCAATGCTAAAGCTTCACCACCAATAGCATTAAATAAGTTTGAAATAAGATACGGATTATCTATTTTACTTATTATTCTTATTCTGTCATCAAAAGGATGTACTCTAATAAGTTGCAATTCATCACCAACATTTTCTGTTACTACCTTTTCTATTTCAGCAGCCTTGCAATTTATTCGATCTTTTGATGTTCCTCTCGGAACAATCAAATCGTAAACACCTTTAAATGCAATATTTTGAACTCTGTCAAGCATTATTTCTTACCGGCTTTTCCTGCTTTACGTCTAATGTATTCGCCTTCGTATCTAATACCTTTTCCTTTATATACTTCAGGCGGACGTTTTGCTCTGATGTACGCTGCAACATCACCAACGGTTTGTTTATTAGAACCTTTTACAGTTATTTTAGTATTTGCTTCTACTGTAATTGTAATACCTGCAGGCGGTTCAACAATAACCGGATGAGAGTATCCTAATGCAAGGTTAAGGTTTTTACCTTCCATATTAGCACGGTAACCTACGCCTTGGATTTCAAGTTTTTTCTCAAAGCCGTCTTTTACGCCGTGTACTGCGTTTGCTACAAGAGTTCTTGATAATCCGTACAAAGCATCAGCTTCTCTTGAAGTTGCTTCTTTTGTAAGAATTACTTGATTGTTTTCTACTTTTACGGAAATTTCAGGACGAACGTTAACAGATTCTTCGCCCATAGGTCCCTTAGCGGTAACCAATTGTCCGTCTATTTTTACTTCGACTCCTTGCGGAATGTCAATAGGTTTCTTTCCTATACGTGACATAGTGTTTTCTCCTTATGGTATATTGTGCACATCGCCGGACCTTTCTACCAATTACGCCCAGCATAAACTATGCTACCACAGAGAAAAATAGTTGTAAACAAGATATTAATATTTATAAAGCAAGGGAACGATATGTATCATTCCCTTGCAAATTCAGATGATATTATTTATATGACATTTATTTTAATTTTTGAGCTTTTTTAGCGGCAGCTTCTTGTGCCATTTGTTTAGCTTGAGTTTGTTGTTTTACAATAGTCTTTTCTTGTTTTTGAGTCTTTTTAATTGTTGTACCGGTAGTTTTTACAGTTTTTTGCAATGACGCACCGTTTTTAATAACGCTTCCGCCGGTAGAAATTGCAACTCCGGCATCGGACAGAGAAACAACCGTCTGTTTATTTGCATCAGTAGCTTTTGCTTGGGTAGTAGCACCGGCATCACCTGTTATTGCACCTTGTAATGCACCTGTAGCACCGGATACAACATCCATGTTACCTTTTTGTTCCAATGCTACACCAATTGCAGATGTATATGGATTGTTCTGCATAGCTTTTCCTGTAACAATTTCAACACCGCCCATTACGCCTTCAGTTACACCTTTTTTAACTGCGGAGTTACCTGAGCTTTCGGTTCTTTGACCTACTGTATTTACTTGTTGCGCAGTTGTAGCATTTGTATTTAACTGAGCCTTTTGCTGATTAAGTTCAGCCGTCTTGACTTTTGCGTGCTGCGTCATTCTTGTAACTTGTTTACCGCTTTTGGTATTCAATTTGGTCATTTGTTTTGTAGATTTTTTAGCTGCTTTTGAAGCTTTGTCCATCTTTGCCTGAGCCTGATTAATTTGTTGATCTTGGGCTTGACCTTGTTCAGCTTGTTGAGCCGCATCGGTTTCAGCCGTTTGATTAGCAGCTGCTGCCGGTTGAGCGGCACCGCCTGCGGCAGGATCAGCACCTTTTGCCCCGTCAGCTCTATCTGCCGGTTGTGCCGGCTGCGGCTGCAAGTCAGAAGCAAGTTTTAGCGAATTAGCACTGTTTACACCACTTCCGGTTCTATCCATTCCGGAAGTTGCAGCTTCCATTTCTTTCATCGCTTTTTGAACTTCTTTTTCGTTCTTGGCAACATTTTTCTGCTCTTTCTTTATAGCCTGCTGATTTTTCTTTACATCTTGCGTTGTCTTTGCATTTTCGGCTTTCATTTCATTGTTAGTCGCTTGAATATCCTGTTGAAGTTCAGCGGAATTTGCATTAGTATTATCCGCTAGATCCATTTGATCGCCGGATTCGGCTGCCTTTGTAT
This sequence comes from uncultured bacterium, assembly GCA_900320675.1. Taxonomy (GTDB): domain Bacteria; phylum Cyanobacteriota; class Vampirovibrionia; order Gastranaerophilales; family Gastranaerophilaceae; genus UBA1221. The sequence goes on along the minus strand of ONTD01000028.1, from coordinate 19,304 downwards.
GCGCATCCATATAGCTTGATTTGAACATACTTATTGACCAAGCACCGGTATTAACCGAATTTGACTTTGATGCAGCCTCATGGTTTTTACTGCTGTCTATACCGTTGTTGTTATTTTCATTATTATCAGTTTGTTCGGCATTATTAGCTTTATCTGCTGATGTTGCACTATTGGATTTCTCCGCATTTGTTGCGTTATTATTTGTTTCTACCTTATTATTATTTGTTGTCGGCTTTGTTTCAGCTTTAGCGGAAGTACCATTTTGTTGAGCTTCAAGTGCCCAATTCTTTTCCATTAGGTTTGATATAGCATCAAATGATTTTTGATTTGATGTAGATATACCAAACGAACCGACTTTTGTAGATCTGTAATCTTTAGCTTCTTGCAATTGAGCTTGGGATAAATTGCTAGGATCACTGCTCCTGTACATTCCCTTAAGTTCACTTTCGCGTTGCATTAAACTTAATCGTGTCTTGGCATCATTCAAGGAATTTTTATCGCCAATAGCAAAACCTTTTGAATCTTTCTTCAATTCGGCTCTTGCTTTTTCTATATCAGCAAGAGTTTCCAATTTACTTGGATCACTGTAAAGTTTAGCCCCATCATTAGCTGCATTGGAAGCATTTTCGGCTTTACCTGCATTTTTATTTGATTGTGCACTCCAAAGTTCACTTGCAGACAAACCCTCTTTTTTCTGCATTATAGAACCGTCTTTATCAAAGCCGGTTTTTTCAGCACCTTTAGAAACACTTTTAGCTTTTTGTAGTGCCTGCAATTGCTGTAGATTTAGGGATTTGATACCTGAGGAAACACCGTCAACCATAATATGCTCTCTTTCTTTTTATACTCTCTTACTTAAATAAAAACATTTGAGAAAGCCTAATTTCACAATTTACATAACTTGTTACATAACTTAACATTATTAGATGAATATAAATGTTAAACAAATTTAACGACTTGCAAAAATATTTTTGTAAAGTATCATAGTATTAGGAGCGAGTAAGCTTTAGACAGATATTTTTAATTAAGGGATAAGTAAAATGACAGAACAGAGAATTGCTGTAATAGGCTGCGGAGTATGGGGCAGAAACATTGTCAGAAACTTCTACAACTTAGGGGTTTTAGATACCGTATGTGATATTGATGAAGAAAACCGTAAGAAGGTACTTGAACAATATCCGGGAGTAAAAGTTACGGATGATTTCAATGAGATAATAAATAATCCTGACATAACTTCTGTTGCAGTTGTTACGCCAAGCCACACTCACTACAAAATGGTACACGCAATGCTTGATGCCGGCAAAAACGTATACGTTGAAAAGCCTATTTCGACAGTAGCACAAGAAGCAAAAGATTTAACGGAAGTAGCGAATTCTAAGGGATTAGTATTAATGGTAGGGCATTTATTACTTTATCATCCCGCAGTTAACAGATTAAAAATGCTCATTGAAGAGGGTGAACTCGGAGATATAGTATACGCACAAAGCGACAGGTTGAACATTAACTTCTTCAAAAACGACAGAAGTGTAATGTGGGATTTGGCGCCGCACGACGTATCAATGATGAGTTACGTAACCGGAAAAGATCCTGTTCGTGTAATTTCTGCTGTCGGATGCTCTTCCGACAGAAACGATATTATGGATATCACGCATTTGACTATTGAATTTGAAGGCGGAATGGTAGGTCAAATTTCAGATAGCTGGATTACGCCGAGAAAACATGTTCAGCTGCTTGTCAGAGGTACCAAAGCTACCGCAATCTTAGATGACACCGTTCCGGAAAATAAGTTAGTTGTGTTTGATAATTACAATAAGGATATTACCCAGAACATTAAGCTTGATTACCTCGAAATAGAGCCGCTAAAATTAGAATGCCAGCATTTCATCAATTGCTGTGAGACGGGCAAAAAAGCTCGTTCGGACGGCGATAACGGATTTATGGTAACAACTATATTAGAGCAAGCTGAAAAGGTTATGCTGGGAGAGCGAAGGAAAAAACTTGATGAAGTAAACTTTGCACTTTCCAGAACTAAAAAATAAGCAGAAATAAGAGGGAATATATGGACATCAAAAAGAATTCGGCAAATATAGTATCAATAAGCAGAATATTTGTGGCATTTGCTGCAATAGCGTTACTTTTCAGACACACGACAACCTCATATATTATTTCCGTAATTCTAACCGCAATAGCCTTTTCAATGGACGGAGTTGACGGATATTTGGCAAGAAAATACGGTCAGGCGTCTCAACTCGGTGCGGTACTTGACATTATGGGCGATAGAATAGTTGAGGCAATATATTGGATTGTATTTGCGGTTCTCGGCTGGCTGCCTGTAATATTCCCGATAATTTGTGTAACAAGAGCATTTGTAACAGACAATATCAGAAGTGTAGCCTTAACTAAAGGTATGACACCATTTGGAATGCAGTCAACAGAGTGGGGAAAATATATTTGCGCATCAAAATTTATGAAAATAAGTTATGCGGTAGCAAAAGTTGCGGCATTTATATTGATAAGTATAGCGTATATTCCGGGGCTGCCTGAGAATGCGGCGAATTTAATTAATACAATAGCCGTAGTGCTTGCGTGGATAGCAATAATATTTTGCATAGTAAGAGGCATTCCGGTCATCGCCGAAAGCGGAAAGTTGTTTGAGTAATGGCAAAGTTAAATGTAGTTTTATATGAGCCGGAAATCCCTCAGAATACCGGAAATATTGCAAGGTTATGTGCTTGTACCGGCGCAAGTTTGTATCTGGTCGGCAAGTTAGGGTTTTCTCTGTCCAGCAAGTACACAAAACGTGCAGGACTTGATTATTGGGATAGCGTAGATTTGCATAAAATTGAAAATATGGAAGATTTGTATGCTCAATTTCCTCAATCAAATTTTTATTATCTAACAACTAAAACAAAACGAAAATATACTGATGTAACTTTTCAAGATGGCGATTTTATTGTATTCGGACCGGAAACCAGAGGGCTGCCGGAAAAATATGTAAAAGATAAGAATGCACTCACCATTCCGATGAAAGAGGGGCAAAGAAGCTTAAATCTTTCTAATTCCGTTGCAATTGTAGCCTATGAGGTAATCCGACAAAATGGTTTGTGATTTTAAGATGCCAAAAAGAATAGAAAATTCCCACAAGGGAACATACGGAAGGATTTTAAACGTATCCGGTTCTGATTATATGTCAGGGGCGGCATATCTTTCTTCTATTGCTGCCCTAACCGTAGGTTGCGGCTACGTTGTATTATGCTCCACTCTGAGAGTGATTAAAGCTGTCGCCGCAAAGTCCTCTGATATCGTTTTTTCTCCGTTATCAGATGTTTGCAATCAACTGGAAAAAGCCAACGTCCTATTATTCGGCTGCGGTCTTTCTACAGAAGGGACATCAAATGTGCTGTTCAATAAAGTTTTTAACTCTAATATAAATATTCCGACAGTAATTGATGCAGACGGACTTAACCTTCTTGCAAAATTAGATATCAAAACATTACCGAAAAACTTAATCCTTACCCCGCATCCCAAAGAAGCCGCCGGATTGCTGGGGGTAAGTACAGAAGAAGTTCTATCGGATATGGAATTTTATGCAAAAGTTTTGTCTAAGAAATACTCGTGCGTTACAGTTTTAAAATCGCATAATACCGTTGTATGTTCTAAGGATTTGGAAATATACACAAACGACACAGGAAACTCTGCACTTTCAAAAGCAGGCAGCGGAGATGTCCTTGCCGGAATTATAGCAGGTTTATTGGCACAAAAATGCGAACCTTTTTATGCTGCTAAATTAGGGGTATATTTACACGGATTATGTGCTGATATTGCAAAAAAAGAACTGACCGAATACAGTTTACTTGCATCTGACATTATAAAATATATACCAAAAGCTATTAAAACTTTATTATAAATATACAAATAACAAGACCGGCATTAATATGCCGGTCTTGTTTATTTATAATTTATTTTTACTTAGTCAAGTAATTTAACAAAGTTCTTACACCTGCACCGGTTGAACCGTATATAAATATACCTTGAGGTTTTTCTAAAAACGCAGTACCTGCAATATCAATATGCACCCATTTCACGTCTTTTACAAATTCTTTCAGGAATACACCTGCCGCGGATGCGCCGCCATACCTTGAACCTGTATTTTTCATATCCGCGATATCAGATTTCAAACCATTCATATATTCATCAAACATAGGTAATTCCCAATATTTTTCACCGCTTATTTTTGCGGTATCAATGATTTTTTTAATCATTTCCTCATCATTACCCATTACACCCGATGCAATAGAGCCTAAAGCAACCATACATGCACCAGTTAACGTTGCAATATCAATAACTTCATCAACACCGAGTTCAGACGCATAACACAGAGCATCCGCTAAGGTCAAACGGCCTTCCGCATCGGTATTATCAACCTCAATAGTTTTTCCGTTTTTAGCGGTTAATATATCTCCCGGTTTATAAGCGTGCTGCCCCGGCATATTTTCACAAGCTGCTATTATACCGTGGATTTCAATATCTTGAGGTTTTATTGAAGTAAGAGCTCTCATAACACCAAGAACACAAGCGGCTCCAGACATATCATCCCTCATGGTAAGCATAGATGATGCCGGCTTCAAATCCATACCGCCGCTATCAAAACATAACCCTTTACCTATGATAGCAATACGTTTTTTAGGATTTCCGTTTGAATATTTCATATGTATAAATTTAGGAGGCTCAGCACTTCCTCTTGCAACCGCAAGATAAGCACCCATACCCATTTTTTCAACTTCTTCTTTATTATATATTCTGGTATCTAATCCTGATAAACCCGATGCCATATCAGCTAATCTTGTAGGGGTTGCGTACTCGGCAGGCTCATTTGCTATATCTCTGGAATACTTCATTGCCTCTCCGAAAATAATACCTTCATTTACATCGGATTCTTTGAAGTTTGCAAACACAACTTCATCAATGTGATGTGCTTTTTCAGATTTATATTTATCAAAAGCATAATCTCCGATATATGCACCTATTACCGCATACTTACCGTATTCTTCAACATTTTCAAACGCAAAACACGCAGATTTTGCTTTAATTTGTGCAAGTTTTTTCATCGCCTTTGCTACGGCTTCGGTCATTTTCGTTTCATTAAATTCTTCTTTTTTACCAAAACCGACAACAAGAATTTTTGCAAAATTTTCCTTACCATAAGTATGAAGTAAATATGTAGTACCCAATTTACCTTCAAAACCGTCTTTCTCAACGGCATACTGATTTGCCAGTTCTTGTGAAGTCAATTCATTCTCAAACTTATTAATTACAAGAACTTCTTTGTCGCAATCCTGTGAAATTTTAATATCCATTTATATCTCTCCTCTCTTGAGCCCATTGTATCACTTTTTTATTGCATTGTAAATTTTTATTGTATAATCAATCTATGGAAAACAGTTCAAATAAAAAATTATATGTAATCTCAGGCTCATCAGGTGTCGGCAAAGGCACAGTTTTAAAAGGGTTTATGGCAAAGCACCCTGATTTTGCACTTTCTGTTTCATGTACAACAAGAGCTCCCCGAGTCGGAGAAATAGACGGAATAAATTACTTTTTCCTGACAAAAGAACAATTTCAGGAATGCATTGATAACGACAAATTTCTTGAATGGGCAGAGTTTGCCGGCAATCGCTACGGGACAAAAGAAAAATATATACGCCAATGCCTAAATAACGGAATGAATGTTATATTAGAAATAGAAACTAAAGGCGCCCTGCAAGTAAAAAAGAAAATGCCTGAAGCCATACTGATTTTCATTGCTCCGCCGTCATTGGAAGAACTGGAACAACGTCTTAGAGGTCGACACACAGAGGATGAAGAAACCATCCAAAAAAGACTTAATGAAGTCAAAAAAGAATTAGAATGTGCAAAACAATATGATTACACCGTAATAAACGATAAAGTGGAAAATGCTATTTCGGCATTGGAAAAAATCATAACCGGAGAACAAGAAAAATGTTAAACGGGAAAAATATTTTAATAGGCATAACAGGCGGAATTGCCGCATACAAGATTTGTGAATTAATAAGAATGTATAAGCGTTCCGGTGCAAATGTACGCGTCGTATGCACCCCTAATGCCTTGAATTTTGTAACTAAGCTAACTTTACAAAATCTCAGCCAAAATGAAGTCGGTATAGAGGAATTTACTACAGAAAATTACAAACCTGAACACATTTCATACGCAGACGAAGCGGATATCATGGTAATCGCTCCGGCAACTGCAAACACAATAGGTAAAATTGCAAATGGGATTTGCGATAATTTACTTACCTCTATAACCTGTGCATTTACAAAACCTGTTATTATTTGTCCGGCCATGAATTGCGGAATGTGGAATAACGTTTTTGTTCAGGAAAATATAAATAAACTTAAACATGCCGGATATAATATAATTGAGCCGGAAGAAGGCTTTTTAGCGTGCGGGTACAACGGGAAAGGCAGATTATGCGAATTAGAAAAAATCTACCAGAAAACAGAAAATTTGCTCACATTAAAAAATAAAAATTTAGCCGGTAAAAAAATTGTAATAACAGCAGGCGGTACAATAGAAGCTATTGATACTGTCAGATATATTTCTAATTATTCATCCGGCAAAATGGGAATAGCCTTGGCAGATTGTGCATACGAAATGGGCGCTGATGTTTTATTAATTACAACTGTCAACACTTCAAAACCGTACGGAGTCATCAACGTTAAATCGGCTGAAGATATGAAAATCGCAATAGAAAAAGAATTTGATAACACAGATTGTATAATCATGGCAGCCGCAGTTGCGGATTACAAGGCAAAAGATCAACTTAATCATAAAATGAAAAAAACTTCCGAAGACGAAATCTCAATTACGTTAATCAAAAATCCGGATATATTAAAATGCCTATGCGAAAAAAGAGCAAAAGTTTTAGTACCCTCAAATTCTTGTGCTTCCCAAAAAGCACCGCTTATTATAGGTTTTTGTGCAGAGAGTGAAAACTTAATTGAGAACGCTAAAAATAAAATTAAAAATAAAGGTTGTGATTATTTGGTAGCAAATGACATCTCAAGAAAAGATATCGGATTTTCAAGCGATTTTAACGAAGTATCAATCCTAAAAAATGACGGCACTGTTAAACATCTTGAAAGAGCCGATAAATATACAATAGCAAAAAACATACTTGAGGAAATTTATGGATAAATACAGCATTATCCGAAAAATTGAAAACTTTGCACCGCTGCACACCGCAGAGAAATGGGACTGTGCAGGCTGGCTGGTTGAAACATCAAAAAAAGATATAAATAATATTATGCTTGCACTAACAGTTACACAAGACATTGTTACTCAAGCAAGAGAAAACCACTGCGATATGATAATATCACATCATCCTCTGTTTTCAGTCCCTATTGACTACAAAGGAATTGATATATATTGCGCTCATACAAATATGGATCTTGCAGACGGCGGAACTACGGATTCTTTGGTAAAAAAGATATCCTTACTTGGATTAGATATAAAAAATTATATTAAAGACGAAGGATTTGTAAGATACGCACAAACAAATGTAAAAACAGAAGATTTCAAAAATATTTTAAGTAAAATATCACCGTCATTCAGATATACAACCAATAATTATAAATCAACTCTTACAAAAATAGCATTTTGTGCAGGCAGCGGTTCGGAATTTATAGAGCAGGCATTTGAAGCCGGAGCTGACGCATACGTTACCGGAGATTTAAAATTTCATACCGCACTGGAAAGCCCGATAATGGTTTTTGATATCGGACATTTTGAAAGCGAAATACAGGTACTTGAGGTATTTAGGAATATAATAGGTGAAGATGTAAAATATATAACGGCTAAAGAAGAAAGTCCTTTTAATACTTTTTCCGTGATATAATTTTCCTATGAGCATAATTTCAGACAGTCTTAAAGCATTAGAATTTGATAAAATCAAAGAGATATTAGCAACATTTGCTAAATGCGAACAAAGTAAAGCAATATGTCTTTCTCTTTTGCCGCACGAAAATATTGAACAAGTTATAGAAGCTCAAGAATACACCCGAGATGCAAAAAAAATTCTTGATATGCCAAACGACATACCGATAGAATATGTTGCCGACATAAAACAATTGGAAGAATCATCTTTAATAAGCTATCTTACAGAAGAAGAACTGGTCGATATAGCCAAAACTTTTAGGACATCAAGATTAGTTCGTAATTTTATGAACGAAAACAGTGAACTATCATCACCCCTGAATAAGCTTGCAAGAAACCTGACATCTGAAAGAGAACTTGAAGAAAAGATATTTTCAACATTTGACGATAATTTGGAAATAAAAAAAGATGCAACTCCTGAATTAAAAGGCTTATACTCATCCTTAAGAGAAACCGAAAAATCTATACGTTCTAAGATTGGCGAACTGTTAAATTCACCGGATTTTGTAAAACACCTTCAAGAAGCAATATACACAACCCGTGATGAAAGAGTTGTTTTTCAGGTTAAAGCCTCTGACAAAACAAAGGTCCACGGAATCGTACACGATGTATCAGCTACAAATAAGTCGTTCTACATTGAACCGGAATCACTTGTTCCGCTAAACAATAAACTTAGAGAAACTCAAGCTCAAATTCACGCAGAATGCGTAAGAATACTTGCCCAACTCACTCAGCTTGTGAAATTTCATCTGCCATCTTTGAAAAAAAGTGAACAAATTCTTGCTGAAATTGATTTTCACTTTGCCAAAGCAAGGTATGCGGTAAAAATACAAGCAACTGAGCCGGAAATTTTGACAGACAGAAAAGAAATATCCCTGACAAAAATTAAACATCCGCTTTTAATCGGCACGGTTGAAAATATAGTAACTAATGACTTTGAAATAGGAAAAGAGTATAAATCTATTATTGTTACCGGTTCAAATACCGGCGGGAAAACCGTTACTCTGAAAACCATAGGGTTATACATTCTAATGACAAGAGCAGGCATGTTTTTACCTTGTATATCGGCTCAAATTTATCCGTTTAAAAAGGTTTTTGCTGACATTGGCGACGCTCAAAGTATACTTCAAAGCCTGTCAACATTCTCTTCACACATGAAAAATATAATAGCTATTGTTGAACAGAGTGATGATGAAAGCTTTGTACTTCTCGACGAAATTTGCGCAGGAACAGATCCGGTGGAAGGAGCAATTCTTGCAAAATGTATTCTTGAAAAACTTGCCCAAAAAGGAGTGTTTTCCACCTTGACCACACACTACGGTGAATTAAAAGCTCTTGAATATTCTAATCCGTACTTCAAAAATGCATCAGTTGAATTTAATACGGAAACACTAAAACCTACATATAGACTTCTTATAGGAATTCCGGGATTAAGTAATGCTATATCCATATCATCAAGTCTCGGACTTGACGAAAGTATTATTAATAATGCAAAAGAAACTTTAATTTCTCAAAAAGATCCTTCTATAATTGTTGTTGAAAAGCTCCAAGAAACACAGCAAAAACTAAATTCTACACTGGAAGAAACAGAAAAACTTAAAGATGAAGTACAAAATATTAAGTCCGAATACGAAAAAAAACTATCCGAAGTTAAAAACGACAAGAAAAAGGCTATAAAAGATATTAAAAGAAAATTTGACTACGAAATGCTTGAGGCTAAAGCAGAAATAAAAACCATACTTGATGAATTGAGAAAAGAAAAATCCGAAAAAATTGCAAGAAGGTCATACTCAAGACTCGCTAAACTGGAAGAAGGATACCTTCAAAAAGTAAATAAACACGAAGATAAAGAAGAATACGGCACTATCAATTGGAATCTTGTAAAAATTAATGACAAATTGCTCCTAAAAGATATTCACCAGCTTGTAACAATACTTGAACTACCCGACAAAAAAGGAGATGTACTTGTTCAAATGGGAAATATGAAGGCAAAATTAAATACCAAACGACTTGCCCCATATGACAAAAGCTATGAATCAAACACCCCGGCATATACACCACCTAAAATGAATAGTTTCAATCTTCAAAAAATAAATATATCAAATCGCCTTGATTTAAGAGGGGTAAGAGTTGAGGACGCACTTGACAAATTAGACGTATACTTAGATAAAGCAAGCCTTGCTAATCTATCACCGGTTACGATTATACACGGTCATGGCACAGGTGCGATGAAATCAGCGGTCAGAGACTACCTATCCACATCTCCGTACGTAGAAAAATTCCGCCCGGGCAACGATTCCGAGGGCGGGGATGGTGTTTCCGTAGTTGATATAAAATAAAAGACCTATATTTAGGATATCTTTAACTTTTTCTCTACTAAATCGTAGTATGCAATTTTATAGTTTAAAATTTCTGCAATTAATAACACCTCACGGTAAGGTATTGTACCGTTACGCAACTTCTGCGATAAACTTGCCAAAGAATAGTTTCTCTCAAGCCTCTCACTCATTCTCTTTGCAAGTTCCGTAAGAGTCATATCTCTATCTGCTACTAAATTTTTAATTTCATTTATAATAGGGTTCTTCACAAGCACCTCTTTTTATATAATGATAATTTAAAATTTCTAATTTTATTTTTATTCAATATCAGTATTGACAAATATATAATTATATAGAGCCTATTACTTCATGTATTTACAAATTACCCTGGCAGCACTAATTAATTAGTTAATTTTTGTTATTTAATTAATAATACATAAGGATACAAATCAACTCACTAGCATATATATCAATTATAACCCACATTTGAGTAAAATTCAATTTCAAAAACAATTGACGCCGCACGTTTGTTAAGAAATGTTAACAAAGCTCATATTTATGGCAATTTTAAAAACCCAAAAGTTTTTATATAAATGTAAGGTTAGTTAAAAGGTTATAAAAAAGATAAGGTAGGGGTAAGATTATGTTTTTAGTAGCTCATTGGAAAATCAATGATCTCATCAGCAAAAAGGCTGATTATGAGTATCAATTGACGCAAATTACACAAGAAATAGAAGATTTAAAATCGTATGCGGAGAACATCGCAGATTCGGGAGTTTCAATAGGCGAAATGCTCAGCACACCAGGTTCAATGTACGGAAGACAAATGGGATATATGAATGCATCTTCCCAGTACAGTCAGATTAGCGCAATGAATCAAATGCAACAATTAATGCAGACTCCGTATTATCAACAGATGATGGCAAAACAGGACGCTCAAGTCCAACAGTATTATCAGCAAGCTATGTATAAGAGTTTTTACGACCAATCTATGCAGCAGTTTGCTAAGTATGAAGCAAAACTTATTCACGAAAAAGAAAAAGTATTAGAAAGAAAGAAAACTCAGATTGCAGGTGATCTTGATATTTGTAAGACACAAATTCAAAACTACGAACAACGTGCAAAAGAAGGTCAACAAAGACTCTTTGGCGGTAACGGGTAATTAAAAAATTTAAAATACAATGAATAACTATTAGTGTAATCCTAAAAAAATCCTTAATCCTTAAATCCTTAATGTTAAGCTCTGTGTAAAAACAGAGCTTTTTATTTACAATTTGCTATAATTTTGAACAAATTATATAATCATGTCGTTAGGTATATGTGTGAGAACTTGAGGATTAATAATTTGAAATATAAAGACATGCTGAGAATATGTGCTGCACTAATACTTTTTCTTTTAACAACTTCTTATTCCTTTGCGTTTGAATCAAAGACCGCTTTAATAAAAGCGGGTGAAAAATTAACACTATCTGATTGTATTCAAATAGCTCTGGATAATAGCCCAAATATAAAACGAGCAGCATATAATTACAAAATATCAAAAAATGATGTCAGTATAGCAAAAGCATCATTTTTTCCGACATTAAGCGTAGGAACCGGCTACTACTACAACGGAACCTATGCAAAAAGCAGAGATATTAACAGCAATTATTATAGTGCTAATGCCGGATTAAACCAGCTTATTTGGAATTTCGGGAAAACCAATTCACAAATTAAAATGCAAAAATTTAACAAAATCGCAGCTTTATACAACTTTGATAATACGGTAATTGATACGATATTTAACGTAAAGACCAATTATTACGGGGTACTTGCCGCAAAAGCGACAATGGATATTAACAAAGCAAATGTTGATATAAATGAAAGAAATTATCAGAGAACGAAAGCTTTTTTTGAACAAGGAATAAGGTCTAAAATTGATTTAGTGAACGCAGAAGTTTACCTTAGTGATTCAAAAATCAATTTTGTGCAATCTACAAAGAATTACCAAAACGCATTGGTTTTATTGAATAATTCTATGTTTGTGGCGCACGCACCGGCTTATGAAATTTCAAATACGGAAATGTTTAACTATTCTACAAACGAAATTCCGGTAAATCTTGATAAATTATCAGAACAAAAAAAAGATATAAGCACACCGCCGTCAGGGGTAAATGACGCTGTGCTTACAACAAGGGTTGAAAAACTTGCAATTCTTGAAAATTATAAATTTACACCGTTTAAGTATACCTTTGAAGAATGTGAGGAATTAGCTTTAAAAAATCGTCCTGATTTAAAGGCGTATGAAGCCACATTAGAAGCAATGAAACAGGCACTAAATTACATTAAGCGAGAATATCTTCCTGATATTACAGGTTCAATCGGTTACGGTTTTAGAGATCATGTAAGGACAAACTCTCTTAATGCAAGTGTCGGGATGCAAACTTCTGTAAATATCGCACAAGAAAAATTTAAAATTGATAACGGCAAATTACAGGTTGATTTAGCGAAAAACGATATTGATTTATTGAAGCAGAACATATACTTTGACATCCAAAATGCCTACATAAATATGGTACAGTTGGAAAAACAAATTCCATTAATGGCAGTAAAAGTTCGTCAGACAAGAGAAAACTTTGAGCTTGCTGACGGAAGATACGCAGTAGGTCTGGGTGATTACATAGAGTTACAGGATGCAAAACAGAATTACAATACGGCTCAGAATACGTACGTTCAAACAGTTTACAATTACAGCGTAGCCAGGGCGAATCTTGAAAGATTAATTGCCTTGCCGCAAGAAATAACAATAACGGTAGAGGATTAAAATATGGCAAACAAGAAAAAATATATAATTGCAGGTTTAGCTATAGCAGCACTTATAGGCTGCGGTTTTGTACATAGTGCTATAAAACATAGGGTTCACTACGAAACACAAAAGGTACAAAAGTGTACAATAACACAGGTAGTAGAAGCTTCCGGAACAATTAATCCGGTAAACACAGTAAGTGTCGGTTCTACCGTTTCAGGATTGATTAAGGCGATATATGTAGACTACAATTCGCAAGTTAAAAAAGGACAATTATTGGCGCAAATAGATCCTGCAAACTTTCAGGCAACCGTTGAACAAAATTTAGCCCAAATAAATTCCGCAGAATCAGATATGGCAAGAATTCAAGCCGTTACGGAAATGTCCAGAAAGACATACACCCGATACAAAAATCTTTATGCCAAAAACTTTATTGCAAAAAGTGAATTAGATCAAGCTGAAAGCGACTACCTGTCTAACTTGGCACAAGTAGGGGCAGCAAGGGCAAAAATTCAACAATCGAGAGCCTCATATCAAACCGCCTTAACAAATTTAGGCTACACTAAAATAATTGCTCCGGTTGACGGAACGGTAATCGCAAGAAAAATCGACCTTGGGCAGCCGGTTGCCGCAAGCTTTCAGGCACCTGAACTATTTACGATAGCGCAAGACTTAACAAAAATGCAAATTGAAGTAAACGTATCAGAAGCTGATATCGGAAAAGTTAAAGAAGGTCAGGAAGTAACCTACACATTAGACGGCTATCCTGACAGTGTTTTTGACGGAAAAGTTACTCAAGTGAGATTAGAGCCTACAACAGTATCTAATGTCGTAACGTACTCCGTAATAGTTGAAGTTGATAATCCTGATTTGATGCTCAAACCCGGGATGACTGCAAATGTCTCAATTATCACAAGTAAGAGCGAGGATGTACTTTGTGCGCCGACTATTGCATTGAAATACACTCCTGAAACCGACGGCAAAAAATATAAATCTCAAGGGTTATGGATTATGAAAGACAAAAAACCTAACAGAGTGGATATAACAACAGGAGCAAGCGACGATTCCAAATTTGAAATAATTTCTAAAGAGATAAAAGAAGGGGATAAAGTTATTGTCGGATCTTCCAACGTTGTTAAACATGAAAAAGGCAAAAACCAACGCCGTAAACCGCCTGGAATGTTCTAAAAATACAAAAAGATTAATGGTAAATTATGAGTTTAATAGAAGTAAGAAATGCAATAAAAACATACCAAACCGGCGAAGAAAGCTTCAATGCACTAAACGGAGTTTCCCTTAACGTGGAAAATGGAGAATTCGTCGCAATCATGGGTACTTCCGGCTCCGGAAAATCCACTTTTATGAACATGCTCGGCACACTTGATAAACCGACATCCGGAGAATATTATCTGGAAGGACGCGATATGCTTCATCTTGACTCAAACAGTCTGGCTATGGTGAGATGCGAAAAAATAGGTTTTATATTTCAGGGATTTAACCTTATATCAAGGACTTCGGCTTTAGATAACGTATGTCTTCCTATGATATACAAGGGTATTTCTGAAAGTGAAAGAATTGAACGTGCTAAATGGGCATTGAATATTGTAGGTCTGAAAAACAGAGAAGACCACATGCCAAATCAAATGTCCGGCGGGCAGCAGCAACGTGTTGCAATCGCAAGAGCAATTGTCAATGATGCACCGCTTATTTTGGCGGACGAGCCGACAGGAAACCTTGATACTAAAACAAGTATTGAAGTTATGGAATTCTTTGTCAGACTTAATGAAGAAATGGGTAAAACCATTGTACTGGTAACCCATGAACCTGACATAGCGGAATATACAAAACGTGTTGTTAAGTTTAAGGACGGAAATATAGTACTTGATATGCCAAAAGCTGAGTGGGTAAAACACAGAACAAGGGAGACGTGATGTAAAGGCGATAAGACGTCAAATTGTTAATTGCGTCAAGTTCTTATCGGATTACATGTTAATTCAGCACCCAAAGAGGTTGAATCTAAACTAACTAACGTAAAGAACTTATAGTCTTATAGTCTTATCGACTTAACGTCTTAAACACAACTTACTAAAAGAAAAGGACTGACATATGCTTGATTTCAAATCGATATTCAAAATGGCGATAATTTCGTTAAAAATAAATAAAATGCGCTCAATGCTTACCAGTTTAGGTATTATTATAGGTGTAAGTGCAGTCATTATAATGCTCGCTGTCGGCACAGGAGCGAGAGAAAAAATTGCAAAAGATATGGAATCCATGGGTTCAAATCTTCTTATGGTACGCTCAGCCTCAGCAAATTCCGGCGGTGTACGTATGGGATTCGGAACAAAACCTACGCTTACATTAAAAGATGCCGAAGCTATAGAAAAAAATGCTCGAGGGATACTTGCAGTAGCTCCATATTCTTCCGAGAGCAAACAACTCACCTATGGTAATCAAAACTGGTCCTCTACCATCGGAGGAACAACTGGTTCATACCTGTTTATCAGAAATTATGAAATTTCAAGCGGAAGAAATTTTGTACCGGAAGATAATCAAAACAGTTCTAAAGTTGCAATAATAGGCAACACTGTCGCAACAGAATTATTCGGAGATGTTGATCCGATTAATAAAACTATGCGTATCGGGAATGTTCCGTTTAAAATTATAGGACTTTTGAAATCAAAAGGGCAAAGCGGTATGGGAATGGATCAGGATGATTTGGTATTTATTCCAATTACCACAGCACAAAAAAAGGTATTCGGAACAGCTTTTCCGGGAACAGTAAGTATGATAAACGTGAAGGCAACCGATTCAGATATACTTGATACAACCCAAAGCGACATCACAGATATTTTAAAACAACGACACCACATAGGAAAAACTCAAGACAACGATTTTGAGATAAGAAATCTTGCCGAAATGCAGGAAACAATAAAGTCGTCCGCAAAAACTATGTCAATACTTCTTGGCGCCATAGCTTCCGTATCACTTCTTGTAGGCGGTATCGGAATTATGAATATTATGCTTGTGTCAGTAACAGAAAGAACAAAAGAAATTGGTATAAGGATGGCAATCGGAGCAAAAGCAAGCGATATACGCATACAGTTTTTAATCGAGTCATTTTTGTTATCTATAATTGGAGGAATTGCAGGAGTAATAATAGGTGTACTATGCTCAGAATGTATTCACATTTTTTCCTCAATGAATATATTGATTTCAGGTTTTTCTATTGCACTTTCCCTTGGATTTTCCGGAGCAATAGGAGTCTTATTTGGATATTATCCTGCATATAAGGCATCTTTATTAAATCCGATTGATGCACTTCGCTACGAATAAAAGTCTTTTATCTAATAAATATTTGTGCTACAATGACTTATAAGGTTTTATTGCATTTTAAAAGAAAAAACTTTTAACGAATTCTGCAAACTAAGCAATAGAATCTGCAGGAAACAGGAGCGTTTTAATAAAAAATATTTAAGAAGGAGAACTAAAAGGTAATGAAAGTACTGTTATTTAACGGCTCACCGCATAAAAACGGATGTACATATACCGCATTAAGCGAAATTTCAAAGACTTTGAAAGAAGAAGGAATTGATTCCGAAATATACCAAATCGGTACGGGTTCTATTACTCCTTGCAGAGCATGCTATGCATGTTCAAAGCTTGGTAAATGCGTAATAAACGACGACAAAGTTAACGAATTTATTGACTACGCAAAAGATTTTGACGGATTTATATTTGGTTCGCCGGTACACTACGGTTCTGCCTGCGGCGGAATTACCGCATTCCTAGACAGGGCATTTTTTACAGCGTTTCAATCAGGCAGGGGGGATATCTTCCTTCATAAACCGGGAGCCGCAATAGTAAGCGCCAGACGTTCAGGCACTACTGCCGCATTAGATCAATTAAACAAATATTTTGCGATTACCCAAATGCCTATGATATCAGGAAGATACTGGAATATGGTTCACGGTGCAACTGCGGACGAAGTATTGCAAGATAAGGAAGGTCTGCAAAACATGCGTATTCTTGCCCGCAACATGGCATGGCATCTAAAATGTCAGGAAGCCGG
Organism: uncultured bacterium; assembly: GCA_900320675.1. Taxonomy (GTDB): domain Bacteria; phylum Cyanobacteriota; class Vampirovibrionia; order Gastranaerophilales; family Gastranaerophilaceae; genus UBA1221. The sequence goes on along the minus strand of ONTD01000028.1, from coordinate 2,173 downwards.
CAAAAATGCAGGTATTCCAATGCCAAAGCACGAAGAGACAGTATTCACTAATTTTATAAGGGGGTAATAAATGAAAAAGCCTTTAATTGTTTATTTTTCAAGAGCAGGTGAACAATACAGCGTCGGTGAAATATCAGAAGGCAACACAAAAATTGTTGCAAAGATTATTGCTCAAAAAACAGGCGGTGATTTGTTCGAGATAAAAGTTTTGGAAGACAATTACCCTAACAAATATTCGCCGTTGATACAATATGCAAAGGAAGAAAAACAATTAAAAATCAGACCTGCATTAATCGGAAAGATTGAAAACTTTGACGATTACGATACTGTTTTTTTAGGTTATCCAAACTGGTGGGGTGATATGCCAATGCCGGTATATAGCTTTTTAGAAAGTTACGACTTTAGCGGGAAAACCGTTCATCATTTTTGCACCCACGAAGGTTCGGGAAGCCTGAACGGAGGATTTGCAATATATGGGCATATTGCACAAAAAGACAAAGCCCAAACCGAAAGAAAAATTGATGAGTGGCTGGAAAGCCTATAGATAATAGTAAGGTAAAATATTTATGGAAGAAGTTAGAATTGACGTAAGAACCCAATCTCCGGAGAGACGTGCCGAAGCGTTAAGAAGCTCCGACTTGTGTTTCAGAATTAATCACACAAACCCAACAACACCAGAATGTAAAAAGCTTATTGATGAATTATTTAACAATACGCTGGGTGAAAATACCGTAATAAATCCGCCAATCTTCACAATCCTTGCCGACAAAGTTAAGATTGGGAAAAATGTTACTATACTAAACAATTTTCAATGTATGTCTGCCGGCGGTCTCACAATCGAAGATAATACTATGATTTCGCTTAATTGTACAATTGCGACTAATAACCATGATATGTACGACAGGTACGTTATAACCTGCAAACCGGTTCATATTAAACGAAATGTATGGATAGGCGTAAATGTTACAATACTACCGGGAGTAACAATCGGCGAAAATGCGGTTGTAGGAGCCGGTGCAGTTGTTACTAAAGATGTACCCGATAATGCAGTCGTCGTAGGAAATCCGGCAAGAGTTATCCGCTACCTTGATTCGGACAAATTTAAAAACTCTTAGCCGCATTTTTATATTATAATTTTATTAGGTATACAGGTAAGCTGAACATTAGAGAGGGTATTATGATTGAGTGTTTATCTAATCCGTCATGGATAAATCCGCAAATTGATTGTTTATTGTTTTTACAAAATTTTAGGATAGGGCATTTAGAAGCACTTGATAAATTTTTTCTCTCAATTACAATCTTTGGCGAGTTTTGGCTGCCAACCTTGATTTGTGCAATTACATATTGGTGTATAGATTTCAAATCGGGAATTTACTTATTTTCATTAGAGAGTTCTAATATTTTATTAACTCATTTTTTCAAAATGCTGGCTTGCGTGTATCGTCCTTGGATATTAAACAATAGCCTGCACCCATCAGAACTTGCCGTACCTTTTGCAAAAGGTTATTCTTTTCCGAGCGGACACTCAGCAATGGCATCCTCGATTATCGGCGGAGTTGCATATCTTGTAAGAAACAAAAAGTGGCTTTGTGCAACACTTATCGGGCTAATTTTACTTATCGGATTTTCAAGACTATGGCTCGGAGTCCACACCCCGCAAGACGTTATTTGCGGACTTTCAATAGGTCTTATACTTATTTTTGCGATAAATTCCTTAATTAACTGGGCAGAACAAAATAAAAACAGATACTTATATCTAACAGGAATCGTTGATATACTGGCACTATTAGCTCTGATATATGTAGACTTTTTTAACAGTTATAGAATTGACTATGTATCAGGAGAACTTTTGGTTAATCCGCAAAAATCAATCTACGTAACATCAGTCGTATACGGCTATGCGCTTGGACTGATTAACGGATGTTTTTTATGCAGAAGATTTTTCCCGTTCAACCCAAAAGATGGCACGCTGAAAAACAAAATCATCAGAGGCATTATCGGAACAATTTTACTCCTTCTGCTTCTCAAATTTGTACTTGAATATATCATTATGAATACACTATCAATGAAAATAGCTATTTCTATAATGTTCATTATGGGGTTGTTTGTAACTCTGATTTATCCTGTAATTTTCAAAAAATTCCAAAAATAAATGCAGGGGTGGATTGTCTTG
>ONTD01000134.1 GCA_900320675.1 uncultured bacterium | reverse complement strand
GAAATTATTATCTTTCTTGCGTTTTACATTCTCCTCATCCGAATTTACAAATCTGCCGAGAAAATCAAATACATCCCCCGCTTTTATTCCAAGTTCTTTTAAGGTTTTTCCGTCCGTTGTTTTAGCCTTGTTTATAAATTCTTCTGCTCCTTTGACTTCAAATACCGAATTCCCGTTGTTAGCTGAATATTCCGTAATTTCATTAAATATATTGTCTAATTCTTTATCGTCAAGTTTGGAGTTTTTATCAACATCAAAGGCGCTTAATATTTTTTTGCTTTTTTCATTAAAGTTTGACGCACCTTCTTTTATGGTGCGCTTAAATTCCTCTCGGTTAATTTTTCTGCCGTTTTTGAGCCCAAATTCTTCAGCCATATTTTACCTTAACCTGTACACAATATCCTTATCGACATTTATTATGAAAAACTTTAGTTATATTAAGGAAATTTTACATTTAGAATTTTATGGAAAATTTGAATAAACCGAAAGGTTATGCTAGACTATCGGTATGCAGGATTTTTTATTAAAAGGGTTAAATAATGCCGATATCGAAAAAGAGCTAAGCTCTATAGCTTTTGATGTTTCGTACATATCTCAGGCTGCAAATAAATTTCGATACAGAAATATTAAAATTTTTGGTTTAAATGCTGCTCAGGCAAATATTCTAAAACAAACGGCGCTCACTGTGGGTGCTGATTGTGCTACTCCTAGAAATACGGTTACGGGAATGATTGAGTCTGCGGATTGTATACTTGGCGGAAGTATTTCTCAACTCCAAAAAATTGCTGTAAAACTCGGTATGCAGCCTTTCGGACTTAGAAACTTAGGAAGAAAATTGGAAAATTTTTTGTCAGACGGTATAAAAGAGTATAAAAAGCCTCAAGTTATGGGAATTTTGAATTTAACTCAAAACTCTTTTTCTGACGGCGGTGAATTTTATAATTATGATGATGCGATATCTCATTTGAAGACTATGATTTCTGAAGGCGCTGATATAATTGATATCGGAGCAGAGTCGACGAAACCTTATTCGAAGGAAGTACCCGTACAAGCTCAGTTGGAAAAACTTCTTCCGGTGTTGGATTATATTACAAGTAATAATATAAATATTCCGATTAGCATTGATACCAGAAGTTCTCAAGTAGCTCGAGAATGTTTAAATGCAGGTGCTACCGCAATAAATGATGTATCGGGACTCGATTATGATAAAGAGATGGTGAAAGTTATATCTGATTATGGTTGTCCTATTATAATTCAGCACTCAAAAGGTTCTCCTGAAAATATGCAGGATAATCCGAAATATGATAATCTTATGGACGAAATTTATAGGGACCTTCGTTTTAAAATTGATTTTGCGGTTGAAAACGGGGTTGCGAAGGAGAATATTATTGTTGATCCTGGAATCGGCTTTGGAAAAATAAGAGAACATAATTTTGAGATTCTTAAAAGACTGGAAGAATTAAAAGGCTTGGATTGTCCTATATTAATAGGTTTATCAAGAAAAAGTCTGCTAAATATGCAAAATAGCGAGAATTTTGAAAAAGATATTTATTCGCTAGCTCTAAATGCTATTGCTCTGAACAATGGCGTAAATATAATAAGGGTGCATAATGTAGGTCTGCATCGCAAACTTATTGATATGCTGTATGATTAAATTTGTTTATATTTTATTAAGTCTTTAATAACTTCTCCTGCAATAATTAAGCCGGCAACGGACGGAACAAATGCAATACTTGCCGGTATGGGTTTTACTCCGGAGAGGTTATTTTGAGCTTTAACAGGGGGTTCTTTGGAATAAACAACTTTAAGTTTTTTTATTCCTCGCTTTTTTAATTCTTGTCGGATTACTCTTGCAAGCGGACATACAGAAGTCTTGTAAATATCCGAAACCTCAAACATATCAGGATTCATTTTGTTGCCGGCACCCATTGAACAAATAATCGGGGTACCTGATTTGTTTGCTTGTGCAATAAGTTCAAGTTTACCGGATACTGTGTCGATAGCGTCTACGATATAGTCATAATCTTTAAAATTGAATTGTTCAGATGTTTCGGGGGTATAGAATACTTTATGAGTATTAACAACGACATCCGGATTGATATCAAGTATTCTTTCTTTTGCAACATCAACTTTGTATTTGCCTAAAGTACTATGAAGGGCATATAATTGTCTGTTTAAATTTGATTCTGCAACTGTATCGTTGTCAATAATATCAATTATTCCTATTCCGCTTCTTACAAGTGCTTCTGCGGTATAGCTTCCGACTCCGCCAATTCCGAATACCGCAACTCTGGATTGTGCAAGTGTCCTTAATCCGTCTTTACCTATTAGAAGTTCTGTTCGTGATAAATTTTCCGACATTTTTACACCTCTTAACCATTTTATCATAAACCATGATATAATTTCATATATGAAATTGAGTAGTATTTATAGTGATAAAAATAGTCGGCTAAAAATCTCTTTTGAGGTATTCCCGCCAAAAGACAAAAATAATTACAAAAAGCTTTACGAAGAATTGAGCGTATTAAAACACTTTAAGCCTGAATTTGTCTCTCTTACGTGGGGTGCCGGCGGAAATGATAATAATTCAACAGAATTAATTAAAAACATTATTGCTCTCGGGCTTAATGTTATGCCGCATTTTACCTGTGTATGCAGTTCAAAAGATTTTGTGAAAGAGCATATAAAATATCTTGAAGAATACAATATACAAAATATTTTGGCTCTCAGAGGTGATATTCCGGAAAATCGAATTAATTGCTGCGGAGATTTTAAGTATGCAAATGGGCTTGTCAGGTTTATTAAATCAATAAGCGATTTGTCAATTGGGGTTGCCGGTTATCCGGAAGGTCATATTGAGGCAAACAGTCTGGATGAAGATATTAAAAATTTAAAGCGGAAGGTGGATTCCGGAGCAGATGCGATTTTTACTCAGTTGTTTTTTGATAACGATTTGTATTTTAAATATGTTGATAAAGTTCATAAAGCGGATATAAATGTTCCGGTTATCCCTGGAATTATGCCGATATTGAGTATAAAACAAATCGAAAAAATGACAAATCTTGCAAGAATTACTATTCCTGAATATTTGGCTGATAAACTTGATAAATACAAAAATTCAAATGATGATATTCAAAAGTTTGGGATTGAATTCGGAATAAATCAGTGTAAAAATCTTTTAAGTGAAGGTGTAACCGGTTTGCATTTCTTTACTTTGAACAAATCTAACTCAACAAAAGAAATTTTAGAAAATTTATAAAACGGAGGAAATATGGACAATTTGAACAAATACATAGAACATACGCTTCTGAAACAGGATGCAACGAATGTGGAATTGATGAAAATATTTGAAGAGGCAAAGAAGTACGAATTTAGGGGAGTGTGCGTAAATCCTTGTTATGT